>DASRXY010000001.1:0-17745 GCA_035654035.1 Sphingobium sp.
GTCAGGCCCAGGGCGGTAAGGCCCAAGGCAAGGCGGGAGGCCAGGCCCCGGCGCGTGAAAGGGACAGACGGTGCCGGCATGCGCATCCTCTCCTGATGGGCCGCGCTCAGGGCGGCGTGCCGCACTCGTATCGCCAAGACAGAATGTGAACAAGGCCACGCATATTAGACTTAAGGCGTAGATTCGCCCCGTGCCGAACCGAAGATCAGATTTTCCAGCCGGCGCGGGATACGTAACATCTGCATCATGTGTGCCCGGTCCCGCGCTTCGGGATGTGTGCGCGTCAAATCAGCCAGTTCCGCGTCGGCTTCGCGCGCGCGACCGTTGAGGCGCAGGGCTGCTGCATAAAGATAGCGGTCGATGGGCCCCCGGTCGGAGATGTTGAGCCGGGCATATTTCAGCGCGTTCGCTGCCTCGCCGGCCAGCAGAGCATGGATGGTGGGCCCCGTCCAATACCACGCCGGATGGCCCGGGTTGAGCTCGATGGCCTGGAAGCCCAGATCGCGGGCGCGGTCCGATCCGTCCAGAAGGCCCAGGATCCACGAGGCGTCGGCCAGCACCTCGCTGTTGTTGGGGTGTAGGTTGATCGCCGTTTCCAGCGCCTCGCGCGCGCCGTCATCATCCGTGCCGTTGAGGAAGCGGGCATGGGCGAGATGCTCGTAGGCTACGGCATTGTGCGAATCCGCCGCCACGGCGCGTTCAGCGACACGCAGCGCCCGGCCGACGGCATCTCCCTCGGGCTTGCGGTTGAAGCCATAGCGTTCTTCGTCGCCATACATCCAGGCAAGCAGTGCCCCAGCCAGCGCATGGCGGGGCGCCACCTTGATGATTCCCTCCAGGCAGTCGCGCACCTTGCGGTGCTGCTCGGCCGTCTTGTGGCGCAGATAAGTGTACGCCGAGAGAATGCAGGCATATTCGCCGTCCGCCGGCCGCAAGCCACTGCCGATCTCCTCGGACATGGCCTGTGGGATCACGCCGTAGGGCTGGCCGATCTTGGTCGCGACGGTGGTGGCGATGGCGGTCTGTGCCGCCATGACGGAGAGGCTGGCGGCCGGGTCCGAGAGCCACTGGTCGGACCAGATGACGAGCCCGTCCCGCTGGCGCCGCAACTGGCTGGTCACGCGGATCGTGCCTGCCTCGGTCTCGATGGCGCCCGTCAGCAGGAAATCGGCCTTGCGATCCTCGCCGCTGCGTTGGCTGGCGGCCTGCTGTTCTGGTCCGTCGATGGCGAGAACGGCCATTTCCGGAAATTTGGCCAGCTGGTTGACGAGGTCATATTGCAGGCCATCCGCCAGGGCGCGGTTGCGCGCATCCTCGCCGATGACCTGATAGCGCGCGACATAGACGAGCGGGCTGCCATCGCGTGGCGCCGTGGTCTCTTGCGCGGTTACCCACCCCCCCGGTGAGCCCACTGTGCGAAGACCAATGAAGACGAGACCGGCAAGGATGACGAGCGCCAGCCCCGCCAGCGCGATTTGGCCGACCATCGTGCGCCACCAGCGGCGGGGTGGGGGGAGAGTGGAAAGCGGAAGCGTCTCGTCGCGTGCCGGTGCCGTCGGTGTGCCCAGGTCTTGCTCCGAGAGCGGCTCACCGGTCGCCAACTCGAAGCGCGGGGCATAACGACCCGCCACCAGCAGCAGGCGAATGGGATCGCGCGCGCCCGATCCGGCATAATAAGTTGTCAGCAGCTTGCGCAGCCGGCCCATCTGCACGCGCACGATGGCATCGACGCCCTGGTCGAAATCGGGTTGGCGGTCGAACACGTCGACACCGATGGTGTAGCCCTTGAGCCGGTCGGCATTCCCGGCCAGCGTCTGGGTTACGAGATAATAGAGCAGTTCGGAAAGCTTGGGGGAGGACTCGAATTCCGGCGATGTCAGAACCAGCCTGAGCTGGCGCTCCACATCCTGCCGTGAGGGTGCGTCCATTTTGCTCCCCTGAATCCCGCGAAGGGCCTAAGGGAAATGCGCTTACAAAGCAACGCGCGCGCATGCATTGCGCGTCATGCGGCGCTCCACATCGGGACCGTACCCATCATGTCGGGCGCACCGCTCCTGGCGCCGCCCCTCTGCTTCTACGCTCCCCTAATCCCGAGACATTGCCTCTTCAGGCATGTCGGGTGCGTGTGCAAAGCCGCAGAGCAGCGTCTGCATCCGCGCGCGGGCCTCGTCGGAGAGCGTAAGCGGCCAGTCATCGGGTGCCGCGTCTGCCTCGATGCGTTCGATGAGGCCATGTTCCATCAGCATTTCCATATAGCGCACGGCGAGCGGGCGCCACGTGCCGGTGAGCGCGCAGATGGCGGCTATGTCCATCGGCTGGTCTTCATGGCCAGCGATGAAGAGGTGGAGCATCATTTCCCATCCCGGATGGTCGGCCAACTCGCGTATGGCGGGGAAGCAATCGCGCGAGGCCGCCATGAATGCGAGCGAACGCCGGGCCTGCGCGACGGCGAGCCGCGCCGCGGCATCATGAGGCAGGTCAGCCGCGCCACCGGCTCGCGCGCTGCTCTGGAGTGCGCCATTGTCTGAAGCAGAAAAGCCCTCGTCCTGGGGGCAGGTGTGCATTCAGTAATCCTTTGTCAGGCCGCGTCGCGGCGATGCATCCATGTGCCGCCAGTTGTCACGCCGCCGCCGCTGCAAGCCAGAGAGATACGGTAACGGCCGCGCTGTTACGCACTGTAACGGCCGCGCTTTACATGTGGCGCGGATGTCGCGCTGTCGAACGGATGCGCCGCAAAGCAGGATCAGGAGAGGCTTTTATCTTGATTTCTGTACAATTCCACCGTTAATGGTTAGCACACTTATAGTTTACCGTGAATAACTGCCCGCCGAATGCCGGCGGCGCTATTCGAGAGCCCATGAAACAGATCGCCCACTTGCCGAACGGGGCCCTGCGCTACGAGGGGCTGATGACGCCCGCCGTGCGTGCGGTGCGGGTGGATGGCAACGATCTGCTGCGGGTGCTCGTCCCCGAAATCGCGCTGGCAGACTCGCCGGCTGCGTTGTGGAGCGAGATGCGCGGCTTCTGCCTGCAACTGGGCTGCCCGGCCATGGACGTTGTCAATTTCGCGGGCGGCGCCGGACCGGCGGCTGCGGCGTTCCTGCTCCCTTCCAGCCGTGACGATCTGCGCAGAGATCTGGCAGCGACGGCGGGGCGCGCGGTGCTCATCGACAGCCAGACGCTGGCGGTGCCGGGCTTCGGGCCGCTCGGTTTGGAAGCTGCGCTCGTGGTGCGGCTGGCGGTGCCGGAGTGCGCCGAGCCGGACTGGGCGGGACAGCTCTGCATTGCCTTCCAGCTCGCTTATGCCCGCTATCGCCAGCTCGCGCCCCGGGCTCAGGACGTGGCGCTGAGCGAGCGCGAGCGCGAGATCATCTTCTGGGTCACACGCGGCAAGAGCAACAGCGTGATCGGCTCCATTCTCGGCATCTCGTCGAGCACGGTCGACACCTATATGCGCCGCATCTTCCGCAAGCTCGACGTGGCCGACCGGACGTCGGCCGCCATGCGCGCCGTCGCAATCGGCGCGGTGGGATAATCATGGGCGCCTGATCGGGTCGCATCGTTCAGCCCCCTCAGCAGGATTGGTGCGGGTTTCCCATAGCCGCACCAATCCCGTACAGGGGCGAGCCCAGCCGGTCGCGATGCCGGTCCGTTCCTCTCCCCCGGGCGGATCGGCATCGCACCTCCCTCAATCAGGCGTGACGGCGCGTTCCAACGCGGCAATCTCCCGGCCATTGCCCTGTCGGTCCGTCTCGATCTGTGCGAACAGCCCGGCCATTGCTTCGAACAGCGCGCCGCCGTCCGCATCGTTCGGGGAGAGAAAGGCGGCGATCTCTTCCATTTCCGCCACCCAGCGATAGGCTTTGGGCAGCATGTCGGGGATCTGGCGCTGATAGCGCGCGAACAGGTCCGGCATGGAGCGCTGCATCTCGGCCCGCAACGCCTCCGCCGCACCATGGCGGTGCGCCGCGCGCAGCAGGGCGCTGGCGAGGCCCACCACGCCCTTGTTGATGCCGCCGAAGCACATCTTGAGCGCAGCGGCGGCGCCTACGTCACCCTCCAGAAGTTGCGCGCTGCAGCCTGGCACGTCCAGGACCATGGCCTGCGCGGCATGCGGACCGGAGAGGAAGGTGGTGGTGACACGCGGCCCGCCAGTAGGGGGAGGGCCGATGATCGCGCCGTCCACCATCGCACACTCGGCCTCGGCGAGGCGCGCAGCCAGTGCCTTCTTGCTGGCCGGACTCAGCGCATTGGCGTCCACGAACAGGGGTTTGCGGGCCTGCGCGCGGAGGTGAGGGAGTAGCCGCTTGACAAGCGGAGCCGCCTGCGCGGGCGGCACGATGGAGAGGATGATGTCGCAGCCGGCAAGCGTCGCGTCGGGCGCGTGCACCATGCCGGCGGCTTCCGCCCGTGCGCGGGAGGCCGCGCCGCGCCCGTCGAGGGACGTGAAGACGCTGTGGCCCGCCGCCACCAGCCGGGCGGCGACGGCACTCCCCATGGCGCCAGGCGAGAGGAGGGCGATGCGGCAGGCGGAAAAGGTCATGATCGGTCCTCGTGGCGAAGAAGCGGCTCAGGCCGGGACAGGGCTGCGCAGCGCCTGGATGAGGCTGCGTTCCAGCGGCTCAGTGCCGGGCGGGGCGTCAGACGCGCGCAGGATAATGCGCTTCATCGGTGGCAGCGCCGGCCCGAAGGCGGCGAGCCGGCCGGCTTTCAGTGCCTCGCTCACCTGCTCGCAGATCAGCACGCTGGCGCCCAGGCCGCTTTCGGCCATGGCCTGCGCCACGTCCGGGAATTCGACATAGCGAATCGGCACGCGCGGCAGCAGGCCCGCCGCCGCGAGTTGCCGCTCGACCCATTGCTCGGCCGCGATGCCGTTATTGGGCAGAATGAAGGGCACGTCCTCGATCGCCTGCCGCCCGCTCTTGACGCGCGCCGCCAGCTCGGGCGTTCCGACGGTGACGATGGGGATGTCGCGCACCAGCCGGATATCGGCCAGTCCCTCGGGTACATGGCCCACCGTGTAGAACAGCAGGTCGATGGCGCCACGCTCCAGCGCCGCCGGCACTTCATGCAGGGGCAGCACGGGCACCAGCTCGATCTCCATGTCGGGATGCTCTGCATAAAAGCGCGGCAGGAGCGGCTTGAGAAAGACCTCGCGCAGGCGCGGCCCCACCGAGAGGCGGATGCGCACCCGCCCGCCGGTGCCGCGATGCGCTTCATGCGCGCGCATGGTCTGGCTGGTGCGCAGCAGGCTCTCGGCGCGCTGGAGCATGGCCATGCCCTCGGGTGTGAGGCGCGGCGTGGTGCCCCGCCGCCGCGTGAACAGCGCATGGCCCAGATGCCCTTCAAGCGCGGCGATATGATCGCTGATGGCGGGCTGTGAGATGCCGAGCTGGTCGGCTGCGTGCGCGAAGCTGCCGGTGCGTGCCGCCGCCACGAAGGAGCTGAGCTGACGGAACGTGAAATCGCGCCTCCTCACAGTCATTTCCGGCTGCGCCCCCTCTGTCACCAGCTGCTAGCTCATAAGCCATAGCCTATGAAAGTTATAAGCTCTAGCCGGCTTGCTTTGGCATTTCGCCTGATGACTAATATGCGGGAAGGGAAGACCTTGCGGGGTCATTCCGAACAAGGGGTGGAAACCGGTTTGAGGCAGACTGCTGCGCTCATTGACCATGCGATTCGCCAGCTTGGTGAGTCTTTCCGGATGGGCGCGAGCCACTCTCCGGGCTTGCGATCTGCACTTCCCGCTTTCTCGACATTGTCATCCATTCAGGCGTTCCTCCGCGCAGTTCGATTCGTGCGCCACTCGTTTCCGTCGTGACTGTAAGAACACAGCCCTGACGGGTCGCAAGGGCCGCGCCGGATTCCCACACGGCGCGGCCCACTTGCATTCCCGGCCTCTATTCCCGCTTTTTGCGCTCCCGTAGCGCCGCGCCTGCATTTGCGTTCGATCAATTCGTGCCGATCTCCATCGGCCTATCTCATGCGCCAGACGACTCACGGGGAGAGACTGGCCATGGCGCATTTTCCGAATAATTTCGGTTTCACCGGCACGTTGCGGCCGTTGCGGTTGCAGGGCGACATCCATGACGTGGAAGTGGAAGGCGAGATTCCTGCCTGCCTCGATGGAGCGTTCCACCGCGTCCACCCGGACAACCAGTTTCCGCCGATGTTCGAGGATGACCAGTTCTTCAACGGTGACGGCATGGTCTCCATGTTCCGCGTGAAGAACGGCAAGGTCGATTTCCGCCAGCGCTATGCCCAGACCGACAAATGGCTGCTGGAGAACCGCGCCGGGCGTGCACTCTTCGGCCAGTATCGCAATCATCTGACCGACGATCCCTCCGTCGCTGGCAAGATCCGGGGCACGGCCAACACCAATGTGATGGTACATGCCGGCAAGCTCTACGCCATGAAGGAGGACAGCCCCTGCCTGCTCATGGACCCCAATACGCTGGAGACCTTCGGCTATACCGATTTCGGCGGACGGCAGCAGAGCCAGACCTTTTGCGCGCACCCCAAGATTGACCCGGCGACGGGCAATATGTGCGCTTTCTCCTATATGTCGCAGGGGCCCCTCACCTACGACATGAGCTATATGGAGATTTCGCCTTCCGGCGAACTGCTCTACGAAATCCCGTTCATGAACAAATATCTGTGCATGATGCACGATTTCGGCGTGACGGAGGATTATGTCGTCTTCGCGGTCATGCCGCTGATCACCAGCCTGGAGCGGCTGGAGAAGCGCATGCCCTATTTCGGCTTCGATCCCGCGCTGCCCACCTGGCTGGCCGTGCTCCCCCGCCGAGAGGGCGCGACCGCAGCGGACATGCGCTGGTTCAAGGCGCCCACCAACTGCTTCGTGGGCCACGTCATGAATGCCTTCAACGACGGCACCAAGGTCCATTTCGATATGCCGGTGGCCGCCAAGAACAGCTTCCCCTTCTTCCCGGACGTGACCGGCGCGCCCTTCGATCCCGTGGGTGGTCTCGCCTATCTGACCCGCTGGACGGTCGACATGGGCTCGAACAGCGAAGACCTGCACAGCATCGAGAAAATGACGTTCCTCGCGGACGAGTTTCCGCGCATCGACGAGCGCTATGCCACGCGGCCCTATCGCCACGGCTGGATGCTCGTGCTCGATGGGGACAAGCCCTATGAGGGGCCGGGAGGGCCGTTCATCGGCGTCATCAACAGCCTGGCGCATATCGACCTGGCGACCGGTGAGACGCAGACTTGGTGGCCGGGCCCGCAATGCGGCATCCAGGAGCCCTGCTTCATCCCGCGCTCGGCCGACGCTCCGGAAGGCGAGGGCTATGTGGTGGCGCTCGTCGACAATCACGTCACCAATTACAGCGAGCTGTGCTTCTTCGATGCGCAGCATGTGAACGAGGGGCCGATCGGGCGCGCCAAGCTGCCGGTGCGAATCCGCCAGGGGCTGCACGGTAATTGGTCGACCGCCGCGCAGCTCGGCGCAGCGGCCTGAACCACGCGCAGGCGACGAGATCCCGCAGGAGGGGAGCGCGAAATCGCGCTTCCCGACTCCCCTCCTTTCGTGGTCCTGCGTAGGCAGGAGCCGAGGGCGGCGATGTGCAAGGCAAAATTTGCGCTCGGAGCGGCCAGCCTCGCCATCCGTTCCTTTTGCGCGCCGATCGGTCAATCTTGGTCCAGGCGCTCACCTGGGTGAGGTCGAGCGGACCTGCCTTCTATCCCGGCCCGGTGCGATGCCGTTTATCGAGCGCCCGATGGCGCCGGGATCAGGCTTTCGACCGTCCGCCGCGCGAATTTCCAGGCCCCATCCTCACGGACGAGCACGTCATGGTAGCGCGCCATCATCGCCGGACTGGGCGCATTGCGCGCGTCCGGCACCATATAGAGCGACATGGACGTGGCGTGCGCGCGGTCGGGGCCGTCGAAGGTCACAACTTCGTTGAAGAAGATATGGAAATTTGGCTCGCGGAACCCCAGCGCGTTCTCCGCGAAGATGCGGCGCATCGCCTCCGCCGCTTCCGGGCCCTTCGACTCACTTCCTGTCCCGGCGACATAGACGCCCTCGCGCGCGAACAGCTCCGCGAACCCTTTGAAATCGCGGGTATCGAGCGTGGTGCCATAAGCGACCAGCAGCGCATGGATCGCGGCGCGGTCTGCTGTTTCGTTACGCTGCGCGGCAGCCGGCCCTGGCGCGACAAGCGCAAGCAGCGGCGCAATCATCATCCATGATCCGCGCATGGCGGCTCCCCCTTCGAGTCGTTTATTGGGCGAGTTTAGAGCGCGTTTTCGAGCGGGCGACTTAAAACCGGCGCGGCTTAGAGATGGGCGTGCTCCTGCACTGGCAGAAGCCCCGGGGCGACTGAGCTGTTCGGCTGGCCCGTGCTTCTGCCTGCGCTGCGCAGGAGCGCGGTTAGGGAGAGGCTGGCGTGGTGCCAGGACGGCGTGCTCGAGCGTCAGCTTATCTTGGCTAGGCCGTTGGTTTTTGCTCCAATGCCGCCGCTTCCCGCCTGCGTCGCCTCCGCCGCCCGTTTACACGCGCCCGCTTATTCCGTCGCCGCCGCCGTCTTGGGCGCGTGCAGCGAGGTGCCCGCGCGGCCGCTGCGGAAGCTGCCCAGCCAGGTCAGCGGGTTGAGCGTGGTGGTGCCGTTGAGCGAGAAGGTGATGAACTCCGCCCGTCCGCCGATCGTCTCCCACGGCACCGGCCCGCCCAGCCCTTGGCGCTCCAGTGAGACGCGGCTGTCCGCGCTGTTGTCGCGATTGTCGCCCATCAGGAACACATGGCCCTCGGGAATGCGGATCGGCCCGTAAAAGTCCGTTTCCTGCGTGCCCACGTCGATGATGGTGTAGCTGCGCCCGTTGGGCAGCGTCTCGCGCTTCACCGGGAGGGCGCAGATGGCACGGCCGTCCGCTTCCACGCGCAGCTTGCCGGGGAACTGGCGCGCCTCGCAGCGGGCGTTGGCGTCCACCGGCAGGTCAAGCGGCTTGATCCACTCCTGCTTCACTGGCTTGTTGTTGAGGATGAGGAGCCCGTCACGCACTTCCAGCACATCGCCGGGCAGGCCGATCACGCGCTTGATATAGTCCTCGTTGCGGTCGAGCGGGGTGGCGATCACGATGTCGCCGCGCTCGGGCATCTTGCCCCACAGCCGCCCCTCGATGAACGGCAGGCTGATGCCCCAGGGCTCGCCAGTGCGCAGGACCAGGCTGCGGAAAATGGCCGCCGGATTGGGAATGGTGGGCGAGACGTAGGACCAGCCATAGGCATATTTGGTCACCACCAGCCGGTCGCCGACCAGCAGCGTGGGCATCATCGATTCGGAAGGGATGTAGAAGGGCTTGGCGATGAAGCTGTGGAAGCCGAGCACGGCGAGGATCAGCAGCGCGATGCTGCGTAACTCGGCCAACCAGTCGGTGCCTTCGCCCTTGCCTTTCTTACGCTTGCCCTTTGCGGCCACCTCTTTTTCGTCCTTCCCGGCATCGGCCGCGTTCGTCTCGTGCAAAATCTCGTCCGTCACGGCCAGCGTGCCTCCAGAATGACGAACGCCTGCGCCCAGGGATGATCGTCGGTCAGCGTGAGATGCACAAATAGAGTGGCACCCTGCGGGGTCAAGGCGTCGAGTCGGGTCCGCGCGCCGCCGGTGAGCGCCAGGGTGGGCGCGCCCGAGGGCAGGTTGACGACGCCGATGTCCTTCATGAACACCCCGGCCTTGAAGCCGGTGCCGACCGCCTTGCTGAACGCCTCCTTGGCAGCGAAGCGCTTGGCGAGCGTGGCAGCCTTGGTGAACGGGCGCCGCGCTGCCTTGGCAAGCTCGATCGGCGTGAAGACCCGCTCCTCGAAGCGGGAGCCATGCCGGTCGAGCGCGGCCTGGATGCGGTCTATATTGCACAGATCCGAGCCGAGGCCGACGATCATGGCGCGCACTCCAGGCTGCCCTTTTTCTGACGAGCGCCAGGATCTCCCGTCATTCTGTGATCCGGAATCCGTCCCGGTTGACAGAGCAGGGTGCCTTTCACCCGCGTGCTGCGTCCATGCAGCGGCGCATTTCGGTGATGCTTTCCGTCAGCCCCCGGAAAATCGCCTCGCCGATTAGGAAATGGCCGATATTGAGTTCGGCGATCTGCGGAATCGCGGCGATGGGCTGGACATTCTCGTAGGTGAGTCCGTGCCCGGCATGGGGTTCCAGCCCATTGCGGGCAGCGAGCGCGGCCATGTCTGCAATGCGGCGCAGCTCGGCGGTGCGTGCCTCGCCCTCCACATCGCAATAATGGCCGGTGTGCAGCTCCACTACCGGTGCGCCGAGGCGCAGTGCCGCCTCGATCTGGCGCGGCTCGGGCGCAATGAAGAGCGAGACGCGGCACCCCGCTTCGCCAAGCTGGTCGACCATTGGTGCCAGCACATCATGCAGCCCGGCCGCGTCGAGCCCGCCCTCCGTGGTGCGTTCCTCGCGCCGCTCCGGCACGATGCACACAGCATGGGGACGGTGGCGCAGGGCGATGTCGAGCATCTCCTGCGTGGCCGCCATCTCCAGGTTGAGCGGCACCGTGAGTTGCTCGGAGAGGCGGGCAATGTCGTCGTCGGTGATGTGCCGCCGGTCCTCGCGCAGATGCGCGGTGATGCCGTCTGCACCCGCTGCCTGTGCGATCAGCGCTGCGCGCACCGGATCGGGATAGGGCGATCCGCGTGCGTTGCGGATGGTCGCCACATGGTCGATGTTGACCCCGAGCCGCAGCGGCCGCGGCATGGACGCGCTCAGGCCCGGCTGCCCGGCTTTATCGCCGGGATCGCAGCCAGCTCCGGCGGCAGCGCGTCGGGCTCGTAGACCGGGAAGTTGAGCGTCACCAACGGGAAGAAGGGCACGCCCAGATCTGCATTGCCGGCCGAGCGATCGACCAGCGCGGCCTCGGCGATCACCTGGCCGCCCTCTGCGCGCACCGCGTCCATCGCCTGCCGGGAGGAAAGGCCGGTGGTGACCACGTCCTCCACCATCAGCACCTTCTGCCCCGGCTTGATCGCGAAGCCCCGGCGCAGGATGAACGCGCCGTGCGGCCGCTCGAGGAACAGCGCGTCGATGTTGAGGGCACGGCCCATCTCATGGCCGATGATGATGCCGCCCATCGCTGGCGAGACGACGAGGTCGATCTGCGAGCGCACGTCACGCGGGAGCTGTTGCGCCAGCGCCACGGCGAGGCGCCCGGCCCGCTCCGGATTCATAAGCACCCGCGCGCACTGGAGATAGTTGGCGCTGTGCTTGCCTGATGAGAGGATGAAATGGCCCTGGAGCAGTGCTTCTGCAGCCCTGAACTCGGCCAGTACCTCCGATTCCGTCATTGCTCGTCCCGATCTTGTCTGTAGCGGGGGCAGATAGCCATGGCGGGCCCTACAATCAACCGCCGGAAATAGCCGATATGAGTGCTTGAGGCGGCGGGGCTGCCTGCGTATAGGGGCGGGTGATCACACAAGGGGGCGTGGGGTCCTGCGCGCTGTCGCGCGGGCAAAAGGCGCCGTAATTGACGGAAAACAGGTCGACCGGATGAACAAGACAATCAATGGCTTCATCATGGCGATGGCACTGGGATTGGGTGCCGTGGCCTCGAATGCGGCATATGCCCAGGAAGCCCCGGCTCCGGCCGAGGCGGCGGTCGAAGCTGCTGCGCCGGCGAATGCGGCAGCGAACGCGGCTGAGTCGGCGGCACCGGCCTATGAGCATCTGAAGCCTGTCGAAGGCGTGGGCATGCCCAAGCCCGGCCAGATGAATTTCCAGGACCAGGCAAGCCCGACCGGCCATTATGCCTACTGGATGCATAGCTGGGTGCTGATGCCGGTCATCACCGCCATCACGTTGCTGGTGCTGGCCCTGCTGCTCTGGGTGATGGTGCGCTATCGTCGCGGCGCCAACCCGGTGGCTTCGCGCACGTCGCACAACACCATGATCGAAGTGGTGTGGACGCTGCTGCCGGTCCTCATCCTCATCGGCATCGCCATTCCCTCGATCGATCTGCTTGCCAAGCAGCTCAAGCCCGCGCCCAAGGATGCGCTCACGGTGAAGGTGACCGGCTATCAGTGGTATTGGGGCTATGAGTATCCCGACAACGAGATCGGCGAATATGTCTCCAACATGCTGCCGCCGGAGAAGGCCAAGGCCAATGGCGAGCCCGCGCTGCTTGGCGTGGATAATCGTCTGGTGCTGCCGGTCGGCGTGCCGGTGAAGCTCATCATCACCGGCGCCGATGTGATCCACAGTTTCTCGGTTCCCGCGTTCTGGCTGAAGGAAGACGCGGTGCCCGGCCGGCTCAATGAGCGGACCGTCACCATCGAGAAGGAAGGCGTCTATTACGGCCAGTGCTCCGAGCTGTGCGGTGACCGTCACGCCTTCATGCCCATTGCCGTCGAGGCAGTGAGCCCCGAGCGGTTCGCGCACTGGGTCCACGCGCAGGGCGGCAAGATGGTCGGTGAGGCTGCTGCCGCCGCGCCGGTGCCTGCCGAAGCCACGCCGGCGCCCGCGCCCGCTGCCGAAACTACCGCTGCCGCGCCTGCGGTCGCGCCTGCCAAGTCCTGAGGATAATCCACATGTCCACTACCGTTGCAGATGATTTCCAGGGCCATGCCCACGATCATCACGATGCCGACCACAAGCCGGGCTTCTTTGCCCGCTGGTTCATGTCGACGAACCATAAGGATATCGGCACGCTCTATCTGATCTTCGCGATCGTTGCCGGCATCATCGGTGGCGGCATTTCCGGCATGATGCGCCACGAGCTGGCCGAGCCGGGCATCCAGTATCTGGAGCATTGGGCGCTCATGTTCGAAGGCGCGGGCGCCGGCGAAGCGCAGGCGCTGCACCTGTGGAACGTGCTCATCACCGCGCACGGTCTCATCATGGTGTTCTTCATGGTCATGCCGGCCATGATCGGCGGCTTCGGCAACTGGTTCGTGCCGATCATGATCGGCGCGCCGGACATGGCCTTTCCGCGCATGAACAACATCAGCTTCTGGATGCTGATCCCCGCTTTCGTGCTGCTGCTCTGCTCCACTTTCGTGCCGGGCGGCTCCGGTAACGGCGCGGGTACGGGCTGGACGGTCTATGCGCCGCTCTCCACCAGCGGATCGCCCGGACCGGCGGTCGACCTCGTCATTCTCTCGCTGCACCTCGCGGGCGTCAGCTCGATCCTGGGCGCGATCAATTTCATCACGACCATCTTCAACATGCGCGCCCCGGGTATGACGCTGCACAAGATGCCGCTCTTCGCCTGGTCCGTGCTGGTCACGGCCTTCCTGCTGCTGATCTCGCTGCCGGTGCTGGCCGCGGCCATCACCATGTTGCTGACCGACCGCAACTTCGGCACCGTCTTCTACGACGCGGCCGGCGGCGGCGATCCGGTGCTCTACCAGCACCTGTTCTGGTTCTTCGGTCACCCCGAGGTTTACATCATGATCCTGCCGGGCTTCGGCATGATCAGCCACATCGTCTCCACCTTCAGCCGCAAGCCGATCTTCGGGTATCTCGGTATGGCTTACGCCATGGTGGCGATCGGCGTGGTGGGCTTCATCGTGTGGGCGCACCACATGTTCACCACCGGCATGAGCGTCAACGTGAAGATGTACTTCACGGCCGCCACCATGGTGATCGCGGTGCCCACCGGCGTGAAGATCTTCTCGTGGATCGCGACCATGTGGGGCGGCTCGATCAGCTTCCGCACGCCGATGGTGTGGGCGCTGGGCTTCATCTTCATGTTCACCGTTGGCGGCGTGACCGGCGTGGTGCTCGCCAATGGCGGCGTGGACGACAATCTCCACGACACCTATTATGTGGTGGCGCACTTCCACTATGTGCTCTCGCTCGGTGCCGTGTTCGCTCTCTTCGCGGGCTTCTACTACTGGTTCCCCAAGATGAGCGGCCGCATGTACAACGAGTTGCTGGGCCACCTTCATTTCTGGGTGTTCTTCGTCGGTGTGAACCTGCTGTTCTTCCCGATGCACTTCCTGGGCGTGAGCGGTATGCCGCGGCGTATCCCGGACTATCCGGAGGCTTATACCTTCTGGAACAGCATCGCGACGCACGGTTACGACCTGGCCATCGTGGGCGTCCTCATCTTCTTCGTGAACATCATCTGGGCGCTTGTCGCCGGCAAGAAGGCCGAGGCCAATCCTTGGGGTGAGGGCGCGACGACGCTGGAATGGACTCTGCCCAGCCCGCCGCCATATCATCAGTTCGAGACTCTGCCGGTCGTCGACTGAACCTCCGGCCGGAGCGCGGCGCTCGCGCTCATGGCCGGCGAGAGGACGCATTGAGAGACCGGGGGCGCATGTCGGCATGTCGCCCCCGCGTCGTTGAACGGGAGCCGCGTATCCCTGCGGGGTGGCTCCGCCATTTGGATCTGGTGCAGTGACGAATTCGGCCATGGCAATGAACGGTGAAGCGGTCCCCAGTCCGGTCGCGAGCAGCGTGCCGCTGCCAGCGGACTGGCGCGATTTCGTGGCCCTGACCAAGCCGCGCGTGATGACGCTGGTGGTGTTCACTGGCCTGTGCGGCCTGCTCGCCGCGCCCGGCCATCTTGCGCCGGCGTTGGCCTTCACGGCCGTGCTCTGCATCGCATTGGGCGCGGGCGCGGCCGGCGCGCTCAATCAGTGGTACGAGGCGGATCGCGACGCGCGCATGAAGCGCACGGCCGGCCGCCCCCTTCCGGCCGGCCGCATGGACCGCCAGTCCGCGCTGCATTTCGGCGTCGGACTCGCGTTCTTCTCGGTGCTGCTGATGGGTCTGGCGACCAACTGGTTCGCAGCCGCCATCCTTGCCGTCTCTATTCTTTTTTATGTCTTCGTCTACACCATCTGGCTCAAGCCCCGCACAGCGCAGAACATCGTCATCGGCGGCGCGGCCGGGGCCTTCCCGCCGCTGATTGGCTGGGCGGCGGTGACAGGCGACGTGGCGGCGTTGCCCCTTGCGCTGTTCGCGCTCATCTTCTTCTGGACGCCGCCGCATTTCTGGGCGCTCGCGCTGTTTGTGCGCATGGACTATGCCAATGCCGGCATTCCCATGCTGCCCGTTGTCGCAGGTGAGGCCGTGACGCGCCGGCAGATCCTCTTCTACACCTGCATCATGGGCGCAGCCGCGCTGGTGCCCGTGGCGCTGGGGCTGACCGGTCTCGTCTATGGCGTTACTGCGCTCGTCACCACGGCGATCTTCGCGGCCATGGCGGTGCAGGTCGCGCTGCGGCGCGAGGCCGATCCGGCGCGCATGGGACCAGAAAAAAGGCTGTTCAAATATTCGGTGCTCTACCTCTTTCTCGTCTTCGCGGCGGTGGTCGTCGACCAATGGGTGATGGCATGACCCCCGAGCAGCAGGCCGAGATTCGCCGGCGGCAGCGCAGCCGCGCCCTCGTCATGGCGCTGGTGCTGGGCGGGCTCGCCATTCTCTTCTTCGCGATCACCATCGCCAAGATGACGGGGAATTGAGCATCATGAGCACGGATGTGAACGCCGCCGCGACTCCCGCAGCGCGCCAAGGCAAGAGCCGCCGCACGGCTACCATCCTGTTGGGCACCGCTTTGTTCATGCTGGGCCTGGGTTTCGCCTCGGTGCCGCTCTACCGTATCTTCTGCCAGGTGACCGGCTATGGCGGCACCACGCAGCGCGCCACCGAAGCGCAGCTTGCGGCGCTCGCCGATCCGGATGCAGGCGCCACGCGCACGGTCTCGGTCCGCTTCGATTCCAACGTCGCGCCGGGCCTGGCCTGGCAGTTCCGGCCGGAAGTGCGCTCGATGACCGTCAAGGTCGGCGCCAAGAACATGGCGGTGTTTCTCGCCAAGAACACGTCCGACAAGCCGATCACGGGTCAGGCCGCTTTCAACGTGACGCCCAACCAGGCAGGTCCCTATTTCACCAAGATCCAGTGCTTCTGCTTCACTGAGCAGACGCTGCAACCGGGGGAGGAGGTCCGCATGCCGGTGCTCTTCTTCGTGGATAGGAAGTTCCTGGATGATCCGGACGACAAGGACGTCGAGGAAATCACTCTCAGCTATACATTCTATCCGGTTGAGAAGCCGGACCAGCAAGGCTAAAGACTCGCCAATTCCGGAACGCGCAGACAGACGGGGAACACACAGATGGCCGGCGCCAAGAACCACGATTATCATATTCTTCCACCCGCGATCACGCCGCTCATGGGCGCGATGTCGGCGCTGGTGATGGCGTTCGGCGCCGTCGCCTGGATGCATCCGGACAGCATGCCCGCTTATGGCGGTGTCGTCTTCATCCTGGGCGTGCTCGGCGTGCTCACCACGATGTTCATGTGGTGGTCGGACGTGGTGCGCGAGGCGCAGGGTGGCGACCATACCCCCGTTGTGCAACTCCATCTGCGCTACGGTATGATCCTGTTCATCGCTTCGGAAGTCATGTTCTTCGTGGGCTGGTTCTGGGCCTTCTTCGATTTCTCGCTGTTCCCCACGACACTGCCGCCGATCGACGGTCTGTTCCCCTCCAAGGACATCGAGGTGATGAACGCGTTCGAGCTGCCGCTGCTCAACACGCTCATCCTGCTCTGCTCGGGCACGACCCTCACCTGGGCGCATCACGCACTGATCCATGGCGACCGCGAGGGCCTTAAGAAGGGCCTGTGGTGCACCGTCCTGCTGGGCGCGCTGTTCAGCTGCATCCAGGCCTATGAGTATGTGCACGCGCCCTTCGCCTTCGGCATGACGCCTTATGGCTCGGCCTTCTACATGGCGACCGGCTTCCACGGCTTCCACGTGCTGGTCGGTACGATCTTCCTGATCGTCAACCTCGTGCGTGCCTATAAGGGCCACTTCACGCCGCGCCAGCATTTCGGCTTCGAGGCGGCGGCCTGGTACTGGCACTTCGTCGATGTGGTGTGGCTGTTCCTCTACCTCCTCATCTATGTGTGGGGAAGCTGGGGCGCCCCGATCCACGGCTGATTGGGCTGAACGGGCCGGTCCCATGCGTTCGCCCGCGACCAGCCCCAAGCCGATTGGCGGTCCCCTCGACGGCCATGTGCGGTGTTTCCGCGCATGGCCGTTGGCCTTTAGGGTGACGTACACGGATCGAGCATGACTGAACCCAAGACCCAACCCCCGATCGACTCGCCGTCCGGCACCGAGTCCGGAATCTCGCGAACGGCCGCGCCGACGCCGCTCGTCCCGGCCGCGCTGCGGGGCCGCTGCCCGCGCTGCGAGGCCGGGTCGCTGTTCGAGGGCTGGGTCCGCTTTGCGCCGCGCTGTCGCGCCTGCGCACTGGTCTTCGATGACTTCAATGTGGGCGACGGGCCCGCCGCCTTCCTCATCCTCATCCTGGGCGGGCTCGTGACGGCGCTTGCGCTGTTCCTCCAGCTCGCGGCGCATCCGCCCTTCTGGGTGCATATCCTGCTGTGGGTGCCGATCACCACACTGCTCGTCATCTTGTGTTTGCGCGCGTCGAAGGCGGCGCTGCTCATTTTGGAATATCGCCATCAGGCGGGGGAGGGTCGGGTCAGCGGACCGGGCGGGACCGGGCCGTCGGCGTGATTCGTCGCATCCCCATCGTCGCGACTCTGGTGGTCGTGCTGGCCGTTGCGGCGATGGTCGCTCTCGGTGTCTGGCAGCTCGGTCGGCTGGAGCAAAAGCGCGCCGCGATGGTGGCCTGGCGCGCCAACATGACGCTGCCGGCCACTGCCTACCCTGCCATGAACCCGGCCGACGACCGGCTGCTCTTCCGCACACTCTCCGCCAACTGCCTGCGCGTCACCGGTTGGCAGGTCACGG
>DASRXY010000002.1:0-7275 GCA_035654035.1 Sphingobium sp.
TCGTTGAAGTCGCCGACCACCGAGACGCGCCGGGCATTGGGCGCCCAGACGGCGAAATGGACGCCGCGCGCGCCCTCATGATCGATGATGTGCGCGCCCATCTTGTCGAACAGGCGGAAGTGCGTGCCCTGCGCGATCAGCAGATCGTCGAGCGGTCCCAGCACCGGGCCGAAGCTGTAGGCGTCGGCCACCTGCCATTGCGCGTCCCCGGCTCTCGCGGTGTAGCGCACTGGCTGGCGCGGCCCCGCGATCCGTCCCTCGAACACCCCCCGCGCATCCACACGCGCCAGCGGGCCCAGCGGCGTGCCGTCGAGCGCTTCCGCGTCCACCATCTCCGCTCCGGGAATGACCGCACGGGCGAAACAGCCGCTGGGTCCCTCATGGACACCAAGAAGCGAAAACGGATCGGCATGGGTTCCGGACAGGAGGGACTCGATGGCCGATCTCGGTGGCTTCACAACACGCCCCAGATCTCGCGCGCATATTCGGCGATCGTACGGTCCGACGAGAACCAGCCCATATGGGCAATATTGCGGATCGCGGCGCGATTCCAGCCTGCAACATCCGCCCAGCGCGCGTCGACTGCGCGCTGCGCCTGCGCATAGCTTTCGAAATCGGCGGCGACCATGAACCAGTCATGCTCGTAGAGCCCGCCCATCAGCCCGGCATAGCGCCCCGGATCGTCCGGTGAGAAGACGCCCGAGGCGATGGCGTTCACCGCCTGCTGCAACTCGCGCGAGCCTTCGATCACGGCACGGGGATCGTAGCCATTGGCGCGCTTTTCCGCCACTTCCTCGGCCGTGAGGCCGAAGATAATCATATTCTCCGCGCCGACATGATCCCGGATCTCGATATTGGCGCCATCGAGCGTGCCGATGGTGAGCGCGCCATTGAGCGCGAACTTCATGTTGCCGGTGCCCGAGGCTTCCATGCCGGCCGTGGAAATCTGCTCGGAGAGGTCCGCCGCGGGGATGATCTTCTCGGCCAGGCTCACATTATAGTTGGGCACGAACACCACCTTGAGCAGCCCGCCCACGGAGGGATCGCTGTTCACGCGTCGGGCGATGTCGTTCGCCAGCTTTATGATGAGCTTGGCATTGTGGTAGCTGGGCGCTGCCTTGCCGCCGAAGATCTTCACGCGCGGGAACCACTCCCGCTCCGGGTGGCTGCGGATCTGGTCGTAAAGCGCCACGGTCTCGATGAGATTGAGGAGCTGGCGCTTATATTCGTGGATGCGCTTGATCTGCACGTCGAACAGCGCGGCCGGGTCAATGCGCACGCCCATATGGTGCCGCAGATGCGTGGCGAGCGCCTCCTTGTTGGCGCGCTTCACCGCCGCGATCCGCTCGCCGAAGGCCTTGTCCTCGGCGAGCGTCTCCAGGTCGGCGAGCTTCCCAGCATCGTCCATGAACCCGTCGCCGATCGCCTCGCGGATCAACGCGGTAAGGCCGGGATTGCACTCCAGCAGCCAGCGGCGCGGAGTCACGCCATTGGTCTTGTTGTTGATCTTCTCCGGGTAGAGCCGGTGCAGGTCCGCAAACACGGTCTGCTTCATCAGTTCGGTGTGGAGCGCCGCCACGCCGTTCACGCTGTGCGATCCGGCAAAGGCGAGATTGGCCATGCGCACGCGCCGCTCGCCGCTCTCGTCGATCAGGCTGATCGCGGAAATCGCGCCGTCGTCCGGCGCGCGGCCGACGCGGGCCTCGCGCAGCACGATGGCGTTGATCGCGTAGACGATCTGCATGTGGCGGGGCAGCATGCGCTCGAAGAGCGGCAGCGGCCAGCTCTCCAGCGCCTCGGGCAGCAGGGTGTGGTTGGTGTAGCCAAAGGTCCGGCGCGTGAGAGCCCAGGCCTCGACGAGGTCGAGATCGTGCACATCCATGAGGATGCGCATCAGCTCGGCCACGGCGACCGCCGGATGGGTATCGTTGAGCTGGATGGCGACCTTGTCCGGCAGGGTCAGGATATCGCCATGATATTGCATGTGCCGCCGCACGATGTCCTGGATGGACGCGGCGGAAAAGAAATATTCCTGCCGCAGCCGCAGTTCCTGCCCGGCCGGCGTCGAATCCGCCGGGTAGAGCACGCGCACCAGCGCCTCGGCCCGCACCTGCCCTTCCAGCGCGCCGGCATGATCGCCGGCATTGAAGGCGTCGAGCCGGATGGGATCGGTGGGAAAGGCATTCCACAGCCGCAGCGTGTTCACCCGCTTGCCGCGCCAGCCGACCATGGGCGTATCGACCGCCATGGCGATCACCTGCTCGGCCGGCGTCCATTCCACCTTGCCGTCATTGTCGCCCGTCACCTCACCGCCGAAGCCGATGCGATACGCGCTCTCGCGCCGCTCGAATTCCCAGGGATTTCCGTGCGCCAGCCAGTTCTCGGGCAGTTCCACCTGCCAGCCATCGTCCACGCGCTGGCGGAACATTCCGTTCACATAGCGGATGCCATAGCCATAAGCGGGAATGTCCAGCGTGGCGAGGCTCTCCATGAAACAGGCGGCGAGCCGGCCCAGACCGCCATTGCCGAGCGCGGCATCGGGCTCGATTTCCTCGATCTCGGCAAGGTCGACGCCCAGCGATTCGAGTGCCTCGCGCACCTCTTCCGCCCGGCCCAGATTGGAGAGCGCATCGCGCAGCAGCCGGCCGATCAGGAACTCCAGCGAGAGATAATAGACGCGCTTGGCTCCGGCCTCATGCGCGGCCTTGGACGAGGTCATCCAACGCTCGATGATCTCGTCGCGCAGCGTGTAGATGGTCGCGGCCAGCCAGTCGTGCGGCAGCGCGGCCTGCTCGTCCTTGCCGATGCGGTGGACGAGAGCGTCCACGATCCGCCCCTTGAGGTCCCTGCCTGGCGCCGCCACGTCCCCTGCCATCGCGCACCTGTCCCTTCTGCCTTGACGCAGCGCGGCATCTCCCGCGCGGCCCTGTCGGCCATGTCCGCCGCCAGCCTACACGAAACATGCGCCGTCCAGACGACAAAATGCAACGGCTCAATGCGCCGTGCCGCGTATTGCGCTGCAAAATAATGGCGGAGCCGTTCGTTCCCGGTGCGCTTACCGTTCGGACAGATAATAGCGGTCGAGCGCCGTCAGATCGGCATCCAGCTCATAGACGATGGGCTGGCCGGTTGGGATTTCGAGGCCGGTGATGTCCGCATCCGAAATACCGGAGAGATGCTTGACCAGCGCGCGCAGCGAATTGCCATGCGCGGAGATAAGCACGCGCTTGCCCGCGCGCAGGTCCGGCGCGATGCGGCCTTCCCAATAGGGCAGCACGCGCGCGATGGTATCCTTGAGGCTTTCGGCCGCCGGCACGGCAATGCCCGCATAGCGCCGGTCGCCGGAAAGATCGAAGGGGCTCCCCGCCTCCATGGGCGGCGGCGGCACATCGAAGCTGCGGCGCCAGATCTTCACCTGCTCCTCGCCATGCTTGGCCGCCGTCTCCGCCTTGTCCAGGCCCGTGAGGCCGCCATAATGGCGCTCGTTCAAATGCCAGTCCTTCTCCACCGGCAGCCACAGCCGCCCCATCGCTTCCAGCGCGATGTTGAGCGTCTTGATCGCGCGGGTCTGCACGCTGGCGAAGCACTGGTCGAAATCGAGGCCCTTCGCGGCCATCAGTTCGCCGGCCGCCTTCGCTTCCGCCGCGCCCTTTTCGGTCACGTCCACGTCCCACCAGCCGGTGAAGCGGTTTTCCAGATTCCAGGCGGACTGGCCGTGGCGAATGAGGACGAGCGTAGGCATGGATCGAAGGCTCCCCTGTGGCAGTGAATAGGGGCCTGATAGCGCGAATCGCGCGGCGTGCAATGCGCCGCGGCGGCAATGGCGGCGAACCGACGCCGGGGGAGCGCCCACCTCTCGCCCGAGCCGCTTCACGGCACGATCGGGCGACCCCGCAGCACCGCACGGCAACAGCGCATCGCGCCGACAAGGCCGAACCCGCCGATCATCATGGCGCGACGTACCGGCGCGGGCCCGGAGGCCATGCTCGCCGAACATGAGAGTGCCGAACGGACCGGCCCTGGCGGCATCGCGGCGGAACGTGAACCGGGTGAAGCCCCCCGGTCGCTCCCCACGGCGGCGCATCCGCATCCGGCCGCACTCTTGCCCCGCCGGTCCGCCGGGGGCTATCGCTCGTCGCATCAGCTCAGCGCGAAGGAGAAAAAGCCATGGCGATCACGAGGACCGTTCATATCCACGAGGGGCCGGGCGGCCCATTCGAATCGATGGTCGTTGGCGATGCCGCTGCCGGTGTGCAGCCCGGCATGCTGCTTTTCCCCAATTTCTTCGGCACCAAGGAGTGGGACTTCGCCAAGGCCGAGGCGCTTGCCGCGCTGGGCTACCAAGTGCTGGTGGTCGACTATTACGGCCAGGGCAAGCGCGGGCACGACATGGAATCCTCTGGCCATCTGCTGCACGATTTCATGGCCGATCGCGCCGCCGTGAAACGCCGGCTGCTCGATGCGCTGGCCGAACTGCGCGCGCTGCCCGGTGTCGATCCGGAGCGCTGCGGGGCGATCGGCTTTTGCGCCGGCGGCAAATGCGTGCTCGATCTGGCCCGCGCCGGCGGCGCCATCAAAGCAGGCGTCTCCTTCCACGGCGTCTATGATGCGCCGCCCTTTCCCAATGCTGTCATCACGGCCAAGCTGCTGATTTGCGACGGTTGGAACGACCAGCTCTGCCCGCCCGAGGCCAAGCTGGCCCTGTGCCGCGAGCTGACCGAAGCAGGCGCCGATTGGCAGTTCATCAGCTATGGCGACACCGGCCACGCCTTCACGGCGGACAACACGCCCATGAACGCGGAACGGACCTTCGGCTTCCAGCCCGACACCAACCGGCGCAGTTGGAAGGCGATGACGGATTTTCTGGCGGAAGCGCTGGCGTGAGCGCGGCTCGCCTCTGGTGAAATCCGCTGTCGTTCTGAGGGGTTGATCTGAGAAGGGCAGGCGACTTCCATTCACTCACAGCCTCAAGCACTCCCGTGCTCCTGCGAAGGCAGGCGCCCCGGGCGGCTACGGCCTGCGGTGAACCCTCGGCTCCTGCCTTCGCAGCGGCACGGAAGCGAATAGACGTCAGGGGCAGCCGCCCGGCGTAAAAAATCAGCCCTCCGCTGAACAACCAGCGGCTCGACCAGGCTGCCGGCGACGCTCAAGCCGGTGCCCCTCTCACATGTGCTGGGCTCCAAGGGAGCTCACGCATGACACGCGCGAGGTCCGCGCAGGCGTTGCGACGCAATGCTGAGCGACAGGTCAGAGCCCGTGTTCCCGGCAAGGGGACCGCTCGTTTGGCAAGGACGAGCCGAGCCGCGGTGATTTGCACAAGAGAGCGAACACGGGGCTCTCAAAGGCCTGGGCGCCATAGCGTCACCAAGGCACGCGGGCATGAAGGCGTGAAGCGCCGTCCCTCGACGGCATCCAATCATAGCCCTCACACAACCCCGTTCGCCCTGAGCGTGGCGAAGGGCTCTCCTCCCTTCTCGGCACGCCGGAGAAAGAGAGCGCCCCTCGCCACCCTCAGGCGAAAGGCGTGAACTTGGCAACCGGTCCCCTAACCATCCCGCCCGAGACTCGCTATTCCGAAGCGAACGCCACCGGAGATTCGCCGCAGGCCACCGAGCGCGTCATCGCCCGACGCCGCACTCTCTACCGCCCGGCCTCCAGCTCCGGCAGCAGTTCCGCCAGCGTTTCCAGGCAGGCCCGGGCGAGCAGCCGGGAGCGGTCTGGGCTCCAGCCCTGTGTGGGGTCGGGCAGGTCGTCATTGTCCTTGAAGGGCATTTCCAGTGTCATCGCCACGGCGCCGTAGCGTTCCGCGATCTGGGCGGTGGCCATGGAGAGATTGGCCTTGCCGGGCGCCGCTTCCGGATAGCCCCGGCGTGTCTGGAAATCCGGCGTGCGCGCCGCAAGCCGGTCCCGATAACGGCGGAACGCAGCGATCTGCCCCTCACGCAGCGACGGAATGCCCTCGAAACCCGCGAGGAACACGGCGGGAATCGCCTCGTCGCCATGCACGTCCATGGCGAAGGCGACCCCCGTCTCGTCCATGCGGCGGCGTACGCACAGCACCTCCGGCGAGCGCTCCGCGCTGGGATCGTGCCACTCGCGATTGAGATTGATGCCGGCTGCGTTGGTTCGCAAATGACCACGGAAGGAACCATCCGGGTTCATGTTAGGCACGATATGGAAACGGCAGGCCGCGCGCAGGGCGCGGGCATGGGGGTCGGCGGGATCGGTCAGCATGTCGAGCGCGCCTTCCATCCACCATTGCGCCATGCTCTCGCCGGGATGCTGCCGGGCGATCAGCCAGACGGGAATAGAGCCCGTGCCCATTTCCAGGCAATCGATCGGGCGCCCATCCAGGCTGATGCCGAGCTGGCGCAGCGCCACGCCCTCGCACCCCACCGCCTGCGCGATCAGGTCCTGGTGGCGCTCCAGCGAATAGGGGGCGAAATAGGCAAACCAGGCGGCGTCCGCCGTCAGCCGGTAGCGGATGGTGAGCGTGCCGCCCTGCGCGTGCGGGTCATAGCTGCTCGGCGCGCAGGTCCATTGCTCGCGATCCTCGGAGACGCGGGCGGCATAGCCGGGCCAGCCGTCCGGATAAGCGGCGGCGGCAAGGCCGGTAATGCGCAGCACCAGTTCCGCACCGGCCTGCGCCGCCACGCGGAAATGGAACCACTGGAAGAAATCGCTCTGATTATCCTTACGGATGGCAAGCGTGGCGTCCTGGCCCTTGATGGCATGGACGACGATGTTGCCGCTGTCGAACGCGGCGTTGATGGTCATGGCTGTCATGGCAAGATCCTGTGCGTCATTTCACCGTCACGGTCACGCCCGACGGGCCGGGAAAATTGCTGAATAGCGCGTCGGCGAGCTTGCCGGCGGCCATGCCGGGTTGGGCGGCGGGCGATCCCTGCTTGGCGCTGGTCTCGGCGCGGCCTTCCCAGATCGTGCGATCCTCGCGGACGCTGCGGATCTGCACGCGCAACTGCATGGCGACGACGGGCTTGGGCTTGCCGGAGAGATTGATGCCGATGCCCAGCCCCAAGCCGCTGCCATAGCTGCCGGTGGAGCCGCCCACCCCCACGGAAACCGGCGAGCGGCGCTGCTGCCCCGGCTCGACGATCTCGCGCGAGAAGCCAACCACGGCGCGGTAGTCCGCGCCGGTCGCGCCCTCGTCGAGCAGCTGATAGCCCACGCGGCGCAGCGCGGCGCCCACGGCATTGACGGTGGAGCGGAACTCCAGGCTGCTCGCGTCGCGCGGATCGGCGGGCACCACCCGGA
>DASRXY010000003.1:0-6244 GCA_035654035.1 Sphingobium sp.
AGCTACACGGTGACGCGCGCCGACGGCAGCCGCGAGCCGGCCATGGGCTTCTCGCTCTACCCTGATCCGCTGATCGACGCCGGCTTTGGGAGCGAATCGGCGCGACGCCTGTTCCTGCCGCTCAGTCATGACCTGGCGCGCGCGGCCGAACTGCGCGCACAAGGCTGGGTCACCATCGCGGCGCTGGCGGACAGCGACGATGCCGCTGCGCTCGGCTGCGAGGCCGTGCTGGGCGAAGGCGGCATCCAGCCGCTCTAGAGAGCACGGCAAATCTACCGGACATAGGAAAGACAGTGCTCCTGCGAAGGCAGGAGCCCAGAATCCAAGCGACGTGCTTGTCCGCCCTGAGCTCCTGCCTTCGCAGGAGCACTGGATTGGCTCAATCGAGGACGACAAGGGAAGCGGACCAGGCGCCCGGACGATCTGCCTTCTCGGTGCGTTCATCCGGGTCATCTTTATGGGCGCGGCCGAAGGCCGTTATCCGCATTGACCAAAGCTGGCGCTGGCTCCTCCCCGTCCGCAGGAGGTTATTGTCGCCGGTCGCGGCTGGCGCGGTGACGATGCCGTTGGTCTCGCACCGGAATTCCATTACACCGATCCATGCCGACCGCGTCCCGTCGCATGCCGTGCACGGGGTCCGCGCGAGATGGACCGGAGACGCCTATGACACTGCGCATGACGCCATTCCTCATGTTCCAGGGCCAGGCCACCGCAGCGCTCGATCTCTATTGCGCGCTGTTCCCCGACGCGGTGCTGGACGATGTGGAGCGCTATGGTGCCGGCCAGGCCCGGCCCGAGGGATCGGTCCGCCGTGCTCGCCTCACCCTCGGCGGGCAGACGCTGGTGGTCTTCGACAGCGATATCGATCACCCGTTCGGCTTCACGCCGGCCATTTCGCTCTTCATCGATTGCGACTCAGAGACGCAATTGCACGCCCTGGCAGAAGGGCTGGGTGAGGGGGGCGGCGTGCTGATGCCGGTCGGCGATTATGGCTTCAGCCGACTTTTTACGTGGGTGGCGGATCGCTTCGGCGTCAGTTGGCAGCTCAATCTGTCGTGAAGGCGCCCACATCGGGTTCAGTGGCGCTGAACAGTGGTGTTGTTGCCGCGATGCTTCTGTCGTGCATCCCATCAAGCCATGCTGTTCGCCCGAGAGAGCGATAGGAGAACGCCGCCATGTATAGTCCCGGGATGTTTGCAGTCACCGATCCGGGGGAAATGAGCCGCATCCTGGCCGACCTTCGTCTTGGCTGTCTGGTCACCAAGGATGCTGACGGCTTCTTCGGCTCGCATATTCCCATGCTGTTCGATCCCGCGAGGAACGTTCTGGCTGGTCACATCTCCGAAGCGAATTCTCACCCGGCGCGATGCGGTGACGGTCATGCGCTGGCCATATTTCAGGGCCCCAACGCCTATGTTTCGCCGAATTGGTATCCGTCCAAGGCTGAGCACGGCAAGGCTGTGCCAACCTGGAATTATGAGGTGGTCCATATTGAGGGGGCCGTGACGTGGCATGACGATCCCGTCTGGCTACGCGCCCATTTGCGCGATCTGACCGACCATTTCGAACGCGACCAGGTGACGCCCTGGTCTCTCGATGATGCGCCGCCGGACTTCATCGAGCGGCTGCTGGAGGTGATTGCAGGCGTGGAACTTCACGTCCGGTCTGTTCAGATCAAGCGGAAGCTTTCCCAGAACAGGAGCGAGGCGGATCGGCAGGGTGCCATCGCCGGCTTGTTCGACACGGACGATTCGGCGTCATCCATGGTTGCGCGTCTGATGGTGGCAGCGACCCCGTAAGAGCGGGATAAACGCGCTCGGTTGGTGGGTCCGGCGTCGCCGGATCCCGCTCAGCCCGCTTGTTCGTCCCGCAGCCGCACCCAGGTCGGCGCGTGGTCGCTGGCCTTTTCCCGGCCGCGATAGGCCTTGTCGACCTGTGCATCGATCAGCCGGTCGGCCGCGGCGGGCGAGAGGAGCAGATGGTCGATGCGGAAGCCCGCGTCGCGGGGCCAGGCGCCCATCTGATAGTCCCAGTAGGTCCAGACCTTGCCATTGGGGTGCCGTGTGGCGAGCGCGTCCGTCCAGCCATCGCCGAGCAGGGCGCGATAGGCGGCGCGGCTCTCGGGCTGCATCAGCGCGTCCTGCGCCATGGCGGCGGGCTTCCACACATCGCGATCATGCGGAATGACATTATAATCGCCTGCGAGCACGGCCGGTACTTCCTCCGCGCGGATCTGCGTGGCGCGCTGGCGCAAGCGGGCCATCCAGCGCAGCTTATAGTCGAACTTGGGGCCGGGCTGGGGATTGCCGTTGGGCAGGTAGATGGAAGCAATGCGCAGGCCCATAACGTCGGCCTCGATATAGCGGCTGTGCTCGTCCTCCGGCTCACCTTCCAGCCCGCGCCGCACCTCAACGGGTGTCGTGTTCCGCGCGAGAATGGCGACGCCGTTAAAGCCCTTCTGCCCATGCCAGATCGCGCCATAGCCGGCATCTTCGATGTCTTTGATGGGGAAGCCTTCGTCCTGCGTCTTGATCTCCTGCAGGCAGGCTACGTCCGGTTGCGTCTCGGTCAGCCATTCGATCAGCCGGGGCAGCCGCGCGCGGATGCCGTTGATGTTGAAGGTGGCGATCTTCATGGCTGGCATATCCCCGATTGATGTTCGTTCCGGCCGGCGGCGCTGCCGGTATGCGGAAAAGCCGTCAGCCGGGGCATGGCCGCACCGGCTGTCTCGTCTCGTCTTTGGAAGAAGTCGCGCCGTTCGACAAGCATGGGCTCAGGAGCCCGCCGGCAAATGGCCGGTGTCAGACCGAGAAGCTGGAGCCACAACCGCAGCCGGCCGTGGCATTGGGATTTTCCACCTTGAAGGCGGCGCCGCCCAGATTTTCGACGTAGTCCACCGTCGCGCCGCGCACGAGGTCCAGGCTCATGGCGTCGACCACCAATTGCACGCCGTCCGTCTCCACCACGATGTCGTCGGTTTCCGCCGTATCGGCGAGGCCGAAGCGATATTGGAAGCCGGAGCAGCCGCCACCTTCCACGGCGAGGCGGAGGATGGCGGGCTTGTTCTGCCGCTGCGCGATCCACGCGACGCGGTTCGCGGCGGAGGGAGAGAGGGCGATATCCATGGCGCAAAGATAGGCGCGCAGAAGGGCGACGGCAAGGCGGGGACGGGATATGCGAGCCGGCTTTGGGAATGTGCTGCGGATTGGTGGCCTTTGGCGGTCGACATGGTCTGGCCCGCGCTTCTGTGCGGGATTGATGCGCGCGCCTTTCATGGCGGGAGCATGTGACGCGAATCATGACCATTGTGTTGGCTGCTGTGCGTCGCTGCCCTGGGTTCTTGCCTGCGCAGGAGTACAAAGCGGGAAAGCGCCCCGCGCGTGCGTCGGTCGTCGTGTCGGCGCTTCGTCGCTGGGCGGTTCAGGCTGTTGGGCGACGCGGGCATGAAAAAGGGAGCGGCCAGCGCTCCCTCTTCAGGCTCTTGCGAGATGGGGCGCGGCGATGCCGCCGGCGCTTACTTGTCCTTGTTGTCGCTGCTCTTGCGGGCCTCGGGGCCGCCCATCGCGATGTCTTCGTCGTGCATGCGCGCGTCGGCGAGAGCGATCTCGTAATTGGTGCCTTGGATATAGGGGAGCGGGTTAACGGCGTTGCCGGCGATGCGGACCTCATAATGAAGGTGGCTGCCGGTGGAGCGGCCGGTCGAGCCCATCAGGCCAATGAGCTGGCCGCGGCGCACGCGCTCGTTGGGCTGGGCGATCAGGCGCGAAAGATGGCCATAGCGCGTTTCCAGGCCATTGCCATGGTTGATCTCGACGAGGTTGCCGTAGCCGTTTGCCCACTGCGCGCGCGTCACCACGCCATCGGCAGTAGCATAGACGGGCGTGCCGAGCGGACCGCGAATGTCGATGCCCTGGTGCATGCGCTTGTGCCCGTTGAACGGGTCGGAACGGTTGCCGAAATCGCTGGAGAGCGAGATATTCTCGACCGGCTCGCGCGAGGGAATGGACGCGCGGGGCGCAGCATCCTCAGCGGACGTGCCGTTGTTCATCTTCACCCAGGTCGCGAACAGCGAGGAGAACTGCGCGTCGGCAGCGCTCTCCTCGGCCATGGCCGGGCCGGCCGCTACGGTCATCAGGCCCGCAAGGGCCATGAGTACGCCACGGACAAGGCCGCGCGGACGAGCGGTACGAAAAAAGTTCATGTGCGGTGCAACCCCCGAAGGATTTATCCGTTTACGGACTTCGCGTTCTTGCGGCCCGGCGGGACCGTGGCCCTGTTCGAGCGAATTAGAGGTTAACGCGCAAGAGGCTCGTAGAAATCGCGCGTTAAACCGGCCTCATCGCGCGCTGAATCGTTGAACGGTGCCTTCAGCCGTCCCCGGAAGTGCTGCCTGACAAGATTTTGGTAAGATTTCTGCGGGTTTTGACCCCTTCGGTTCATCGTCCACGAAAACCATTTCGTCCCCGCGTGAACGTGATTCACTTCATCCCGCATGATTCGCGTGAGGGCCTTCGCGCTCGTCTCGTCCCCGAACGCCGCAAAGCGTGCGACCGTCTGCGGCGTGATGTCGAGCGCGCGCGCTTCCAGCACCATCGGCACCACTGCAAGGCGTGCGGCGACGTCATGCGCGGTCTCGATCGCCGATTCCCACAGGCCGTCATGGGCAGGCAGCGCGCCATAATGGCTACCGAGTTGGCGCAGACGCCGGTCGAGCAGGGCGAAATGCATCGCTTCATCCGCGCCCACTTTCATCCAGTCGTCGGCGAAGGCGACAGGGAAATCCGCGCCGAACCGGGCGACGAGGTCGAAGGCCAGATCGATGGCGACGAACTCGATATGAGCGAGCGCGTGCAGCATGGCGATGCGCGCCCGCTCCGATCCGCCGCGCCCACGCCGGGGCATCTGCGCGGGCGGCAGAAGCTCGGGTTTGGCGGGCCGGGCCGGTCGCGCCGGCGGCGTGGCGTCGAAGCAATGAGCAAGGCGCCCCAGCCGCCAGTCCCGCGCCGCCTTGCGTGCGGCGAATGCCTTGGCATGCGGATCGGCGGTCGCCAGCACGGCCACGCAGGCGGCGCCGAGCGTGGCGCTAGAGGGTAGAAACGGGGTCATAGCGTGCGCATCTAGACGATGATCCACACACTTCAAACCGCGCCGTCACCCCGGCCTGCGCCGGGGGACGAGGGGAGTTCACAACGCTCAGCCCAGCGCCTTTACTGCCGCCAGCACCTCTGCGGCATGACCTTTCACTTTCACCGCCGGCCAGGCGCGCACGATCCTTCCCTCGCCATCGGCCAGGAACGTCGCGCGGGCAATGCCCATATATTTGCGGCCGTAGAGGCTTTTCTCGATCCAGGTGCCGAACGCCTCGCAGACGCTGCCATCCGTATCCGAGGCGAGCGTCACGGCGAGGCCGTGCTTCTCGGCGAAGCGGTTGAGCTTCTTCACCGGATCGCGCGAAATGGCGATTACCGGCACGCCAAGCGCGCCAAATTCGTCGATGAGGCCGGTGAAGTCGACTGCTTCGGTCGTGCAGCCGGGCGTATCCGCCTTGGGATAGAAATAGACCACCAGCGGATGCCCTCGATAGTCGGCCAGCCGCAGCGGCGCGCCGTCTGCGCCGGTCAGCGTCACCTCGGGCAGCGTGTCGCCTTCGCTCAACATCATCTCACTCCTCGGCCTGAGCGGCCAGCGCCTGCCAGCTCGCCGATATGCTCTGGCGCGCCGCCTCGATTCGGGCAAGCAGCTCGGTCCAGTCGGCCGCGCCGCAGACTTTCGCGACCAGCCAGCGACTTTCCGGCGGCGGCTCGGTGGATTTGGGTGTTACGAGCCGCGAGACCACGAGATAGCGCGTCAGCAGATCGTGCGCGGGCGCCAGCTCCGCCGGGATCAGGCCCTGCGCGATCAGCATGTCGCGGGCCTCGCTCAAATTGGGGCTGAAACCGGTGCGATGCGTGAGCTGGGTTACATGGACGAGGAACTCCATGTCGACCAGGCCGCCGGAGACGAGCTTGACGTCGAGCGGACCGGCGGGCGGCTTATAACGGGCCATGTCGGCGCGCATCTTGGCGGCAGCGCGAAGCAGCGCGGCGGGATCGCGCGCGGCGTGGAGCGTGGCGGAGATGATGGTCTCCAGCTCGGCCCGCGCCGGAGCCGGACCAAAGATGACGCGCGCGCGGTTGAGCGCCAGATGCTCCCAGTCCCAGGCCGCCTCGGCCTGATAGCGCTCGAAGGCCTCGAAGCTCACCGA
>DASRXY010000004.1:0-5167 GCA_035654035.1 Sphingobium sp.
GCGGGGGGGCTGCCGGGCAGCGGCGCGGGCGCGGCGGCGGTCATTCGTAGGCCTCCCGATATTTCTTCACCACGCGCAGCGCGACGATGTTGAGCAGCAGCGTCACGACGAAGAGCACGAGGCCGAGCGCGAAGGCGGCGAGCGTCTTGGCACTGTCGAACTCCTGATCGCCCGTGAGGAGCTGGACCATTTGTGTGGTGACGGTGGTGACGCTGGCGAACGGGTTGAGCGTGAGATTGGCGGCGAGGCCGGCCGCCATGACCACGATCATCGTCTCGCCGATGGCGCGGCTCACCGCGAGCAGCACGCCGCCGACCACGCCGGGCAGGGCGGCGGGGATGAGCACTTTGCGGATGGTTTCACTGGGCGTCGCGCCCATGGCGAGGCTGCCGTCGCGCATCGCCTGCGGCACGGCGGCGATGCTGTCGTCGGCCATGGACGAGACGAACGGGATAATCATCACGCCCATGACGAGGCCGGCGGCCAGCGCGCTTTCCGAGGACGCGTTGGAGATGCCGATGGCCACGGCGAATTCGCGCAGCGCCGGCGCCACGGTGAGTGCGGCGAAATAGCCATAGACGACCGTGGGCACGCCGGCGAGCACTTCCAGGAAGGGCTTCAGCCACTTGCGCACGCGCGGGCGGGCATATTGCGTCAGGTAGATGGCGCACATGAGGCCGAGCGGAATGGCGACGATCATGGCGATGATCGCGCCGATGAAGATGGTGCCCCAGAACAGCGGCACGGCGCCGAACGCATCCTCGCTGCCATAGCCGAGCGCGGCCGATTGCGGGCTCCACTTGAGGCCGAAGAGGAAGTCGAGCGGATTGACCAGCGCGAAGAAGCGCAGCGATTCGAACAGCAGCGACGCGACGATGCCGGCTGTCGTGATGATCGCGATGAGCGAGGCGAGCAACAGCATGAACATCACCAGCCGTTCGATGCGGCGGCGCGCCTTGAAGGCGGGGCTCACGCGCGAGAAGGCATAGGCGCCGCCGGCAAAGGCGAGCAGGGCGGCCAGCGCCGCACCGATGGCGCCGTAGCGCATCATGGCGGCGCGATAGGGTTCGACCAGGGCGGCGGACTGGGCGTGGAAGCCGCCGCTTTGCGTGCCGCGCGCAATGGCCTGTGCTTCACCCAATATGGCCGAACGCAGGAAGCTTTCACTCGGCAAGGCCTGCGCATCGGGAGAAGCGAGCACCGCGTCCGTCACCAAGGCCGGCGCCACGCTGGCCCAGACTGCGAGGAAGAGCAGCGCGGGGATCGCCGTCCACAGCGCGACATACCAGCCATGCTGGCCGGGGCGGCTGTTGGCGGCGAGCCGGCCAACCTCGGCTTCCAGGCGCATGGCGCGGGCGCGGGCGGCGATCCAGCCGGCCAACGCCAGCCCCAGGACGATGAAGATGACGAGCATGCCGTTCATGCGCGAGGGGCTCGGGTGTGCCGCACCAGCAGCGTGGCCGATCTGGAGGCGGTGGCTCTCGAGGCGGTGGCGGAGCGCGGCATGGCCGGTCCTACTTCAGCTCGTCGGCGGTGAGGGAGGGCATGGCGGCAACCTTCTCCAGCATCGCCTGGCGCATATCCTCGGGCGAGGCGACCATGCCGCGTCGCGCCAGCGCGCCGTCCGGATCCCAGTTCTTCGCGAAGGTTTCCACATAGGCCTTGAGACCCGGCACGGCCTGGAGATGTGCCTTCTTCACATAGATGTAGAGCGGGCGTGCGCCGGGATAGCGGCCGGTGGCCACTGTCTCATAGGTTGCATCCACGCCGTTCAGCGGAATGTCCTTCAACGTATCGCGATTGGCATCCAGATAGGAGAAGCCGAACACGCCGATGGCATTGGGATTGGCGGCGAGCTTCTGGACGATGAGATTGTCGTTCTCGCCGGCATCGACATAGGCGCCATCCTCGCGGATCTGAGTGCAGAGCTGCTTGTGCCGGCCTTCGTCGGATTTCTTGAGCGCCGCCATGGCCGGATCGCTGTTGCAGCCGACTTCCAGGATCAGTTCGGCGAGTGAATCGCGCGTGCCCGAGGTCGATGGCGGTCCGAAGACGCTGATCGGCGTGGCGGGCAGCGAGGGGTCGACATCGGCCCAGGTCTTGGCGCTATTGGGGCCCTTGCCATAGGGATTGGCGGCGAGCGCCTCATAAGCGAGCTTGGGCGTCAGCTTCAGGCCGGGCCCTTTCACCGACTCCGCGAAGGCGAGGCCGTCGACGCCGATCTGGATTTCCACGATATCCGTCACGCCATTGGCCTGGCACTGCTCGAACTCGCTCTTCTTCATGCGGCGCGACGCGTCCTCGATGTCCGGATGCTGGCCGCCTATGCCGGCGCAGAACAGCTTCATGCCCGCGCCGGTGCCGGTCGACTCGATGGTCGGCAGCTTCATGCCCGGATTGGCCTGCACGAACAGCTCGGCGGCGGCGGTGGCGAAGGGATAGACGGTGGACGATCCCACGGCGCGGATCTGGTCGCGCGCGCCGCCGCCGCTGGTGGCCTGGTTCTGGCAAGCGGCGAGCATCAGGACGGATGCTGCCAGGAGCGCGTAGCGCATTTCTTGATCTCCTGCGTCGAACGATCGTTCGGTTCGGGGAGGCTCTAGGCCGTCCTTGCTCGCGCCAATGTGACATTTGCTTTGCAGTTTTGTGACAGCGGCTCCGTCCGGTGCGCGTATCGCTTATCGCGCGCTGGGGGCGGACTCTTCGGTCTTGCCCGGTGCCGCTACGAAAACCGGCAGTTCCACGCGCACGAGCGTGCCTTCGCCCACCTTGCTCTCGATATGAAGCAGGCCCCGATGGCGCTGCACGATATGCTTCACGATGGCGAGGCCCAGCCCGGTCCCGCCCATCGCCCGGCTGCGACTCGAATCGATTCGGTAGAAACGCTCGGTGAGGCGAGGCAGGTGATCGGGCGCGATACCTTCCCCCCGGTCGCGCACGGAGAGCTCCACCATGTCGTGTGGCAGCCGCCGCGCGCCGACCTGCACTTCCGTGCCGGGCGTGCCATATTTGAGCGCGTTGCTGACGAGATTGTGCAGCAACTGGGAAATTTGTGCGCGGTCGCCGCAGATCGGCGGCAGATCAGTGTCGAGCGCGAGCACGATGTCCTGCGCGCGCTTGTTGGGGCTCTGGCGGAACACCGCGGCCACTTCCTGCACCAGCGGTGCCACGGCCAGCGGCTGGCTGGGGAGATGATATTTCTCCGCCTCGATGCGCGAGAGCGACATGAGGTCGTCCACCAGCCGCTGCATGCGGCGCGCTTCGCCATCCATGATGCCGAGGAAGCGCTCGCGCGTTGCGGCGTCCGCGCCGGCCACCGGGCCGCGCAACGTCTCGACGAAGCCCAAGATGCCGGCCAGCGGCGTTCGCAGTTCATGGCTGGCGTTGGCAACGAAATCCACGCGCATGCGCTCCGCGGCGTGCCGCTCGCTGCGGTCGGCTAGCAGCACCAGCAGCCGCCCGTCCGTCAGCGGGTGCACGGTCAGTTCCCAGAGCTGCTCGGGCGCGCCGAGCCCGGCCATTTCGGTGCGCACCGTACCGGTTTCGGTGCGTACACGCTTGAGCAGATCGATGGCGGCCGGGTGGCGGAGCGCCAGCCGCACATCCTCGCCCCGGATATGCGCGCCGAGCAGCACCCGCGCTGGCGCATTGCATTGCTCCACGCGCCCACCTGCGACGAGGAGAAGCGGATCGGGAATGGCATCGATCAACACGGCGAGGCTGTCCGCACCATTGGCTGCGCGCCCGGCGGACCGGCGCGCCTGCTCCGCCTTGATGGTCTCGATTCGTCCGCGCTCAATGGCGTCGTAGAGCAGGGCCAGTGCCAGCACGCCCGCGAGACCGCTCAGCGCTGTCGCCGCACTATTGCCCGTCAGCGCGAAAACCGCCGCCGTGCCGAACAGCAGCGCCAGCAAGGCGATGCCGATGGTCCTGTCGAGCCGGGGCCACATGATAGGCCGCTCGTAAGCCATTTCCGCTGGGATGGCGACGGCCAATCGGCTTATCCTGGCCAGCCCGCCAGCAGCGGCACCAGATCATCGAAATGCGCCAGCGTGGCGTCGGCGCCGAGCGAGTCCGCCTCGTCCACGAAACCGAAGCGCACGGCCACGCAGGCCACGCCCGCCGCGCGCGCCGCCTCCACATCGTTGGAGGTATCGCCCAGGAACACGCAGCGGCCGCCGCCGGCCCGCTCGATCATGGCCTGGAGCGGCTCTGGCCGCGGCTTGAGCATGCCTTCACCGAGCGTATCGCCGCACACGATCGCATCGAACCAGTGCGTGAGGTTCAGCGTGTCCAGCAGCGGCAGGGTGAAGCGCTCGGTCTTGTTGGTGCAGACCGCCAGCCGCACGCCGCGCGCCTTGAGTGCCGCCAATGCGTCCACCATACCGGGATAGGGCTGCGTATGCACGCAGACATGGCGCGCGTAATAATCGGAGAAAAGCGGCAGTACCCGCGCCAGCGCTTCATCCGTGAGCGCATCGTCCGCCCGCAGCGCCCGTTCAATGAGCACGCGCGTGCCCTTGCCGACAAAGCGCTTCACATCCTCCAGGCTGTGCGGGGGCAGATTCACTTCGCCGAGCGCATGGTTGACCGCATCGGCGAGGTCCTGCGCGCTGTCCACCAGAGTGCCGTCAAGGTCGAAACCGACAAGTTCGAAGGGGAGGGCGGACTCGCCGGCAGCGGCGACGGAGGAAGTCTGGGTCATGGATCTGCCATGCCCTCTCGGCAGTGGCGCGATCAAGCCAAACATGGCAGAGGGACTCGAACCATTTCAGCCGCGCAGGGAACGCCCGCCTTGTCCAACCCGCCGCTCGCTATCGTCATTCTCGCCGCCGGTCAGGGCACGCGCATGAAATCCGCGTTGCACAAGGTGCTTCATCCCATCGCGGGACGGCCCATGCTGCTGCACCTGCTAGCGAGCGCGCAGACGCTGGCGCCGCAGCGGCAGGTGGTGGTGGTCGGCGCCGGGCGCGAACAGGTAGAAGCGGCGGTCGCGGGGCGGGATGTCACGATTGCCGTGCAGGCCGAGCAGCTTGGCACCGGCCATGCTGTGGCGCAGGCGCGCGACGCCCTTGCCGGCTTCGAGGGCGATGTGCTCATTCTCTATGGCGACGTGCCGCTGGTCCGCGCCGAGACGATGCGCGCCATGGTCGATCGGCTGCATGGG
>DASRXY010000005.1:0-2964 GCA_035654035.1 Sphingobium sp.
GCTACCGCACGGGCGACCTGCCCGGCCTGCGCCCAGCCGAGCCGATGCGCCCGCTTGCCGAGACGGTGAACACGCCCGCTCATGCCGCGCTGGCGCTCAAGGCGGCCGAGCAATCCATGGTGCTGCTCAAGAATGACGGCATTCTGCCCCTGCGGGCGGATGCGCGCATCGCCGTTATTGGCCCGCTCGGCGATGCCACGCGCGTGCTGCGCGGCAATTATTCATCGACTCAGTCGGCACCGCCCATCTCGGTGGTGGATGGCTTGCGTCAGGCCATGCCCAAGGCGCAGGTCCGCTATGTGCCGTTCGGCCCCAGCGTCACCGATGGCGACCCGGTGCCGACAACGGCCTTGCGCACGCCCGATGGCAAGCCGGGTGTCCTGGCGCGCTATTATAATCCCGTGGAGCCAGCTCCCGCCACGTTCGCGCCGGGCACGCGTGAGACCGCTCTCAAGCAGATGCGCTGGGCCGAGACGCCTGTTGCGACACGTCGGGAAGAGGGCATTGGCGGCGGCAGCCTCGATCTGGCGCAGGTCAGCGATCATCATCGCACGGTCTGGACGGGGTCGCTCATCGCGCCCGAAACCGGCACGTACCGGCTGGGTCTCTCCGGCATGGACGGCACGCTGATCTTCGACGGCAAGCCGCTGGCGCAGGCGCGTGGCTGGGGCAGCCTGGCGGACCTCAAGACAGTGACGCTTCGGAAGGGGCAGGCCTATCCCATCGAGGTCAGTTCGCACAGCCACGGCGGGGATGCGACTATCGGCCTCGTCTGGAAGCGGATTTCGCAGGATCCGGCGGGTGATCTCAAGGCCGCCGCCGACGACGCCGACGTACTGGTCGCCGTTGTTGGCCTCACGTCCGATCTGGAGGCCGAGGAAGCGCCGGTGAAGGTCGAAGGCTTTGAAGGCGGCGACAAGACCACGCTCGATCTGCCTAGCGATCAGCGCGCCCTCCTCGAGCAGGCACGCGCGACCGGCAAGCCGCTGGTTGTCATCGCCATGAACGGAAGCCCGGTCAATTTCAGTTGGGAGAAGGAGCATGCTGCTGCGCTGCTGGAGGCCTGGTATCCCGGACAGTCTGGCGGCCTTGCGGTCGGTAACATCCTCTCGGGCAAGGCCGATCCGGGCGGCCGGCTTCCGCTGACGTTCTACCGCAGCGTGGCGGACCTGCCGCCCTTCGGCGACTATTCCATGGCCGGCCGGACCTACCGTTATTTCACCGGCAAGCCGGTTTACCCGTTCGGCCATGGCCTGAGCTACACCAGTTTCACTTATGCCCCGCTCGCGGTCGACACGCGCGGGGATGCCACCAAGGGCCTGCGCGTCACCACCACGGTGCGCAACAGTGGACAGCGCGCCGGCAGTGACGTTGCACAGCTTTACCTGGACTTCCCCGACCAGCCGGGCACGCCGCGTCTGGCGTTGCGCGGGTTCCAGCGGTTCGATCTGGCGCCGGGGCAGGCGCGGACGATCGCATTCGACCTGTCGCCCCGCGATCTGAGCGCGGTCACGCCGGATGGGGATCGCGTTGTGCTGGCCGGCCAGTATCGGGTCAGTGTCGGGTCTGGCCAGCCGGGCGAAGCCGCGAACGTTCAATCGGGCTCTTTCGAGATCGCAAAGGTCATCGCGCTGCCGAAATGAGGCGCGAGGGCCGCGGGCTGGCCTATTCCTCTCTCCTTCAGGCCAGCCCGCGCTCCAAGAGCGGCCCGTGGAGAGTCACGGACCGTCCCGGTTCCAGCGTGAGGTCAATGGACCGGTCGGCGCAGCGAACCCGCTTTCTTCCCGGAACCGCGACGGCCAGCATGGCCTGGACGAGCTCTCCGTCGCGCCATGCGAAATCGACCTGGCAGGCGCCGGGCGCGCGCAAGCCCCGTACCGATCCGGTGGGCCAGGCCCGAGGCAGCGCGGGCAATAGGAGAATATCGTCGCCCCGACTTTGCACCAGCATCTCGGCAATCGCTGCCGTGCCGCCGAAATTTCCGTCGATCTGGAACGGCGGATGCGCGTCGAACATGTTGGGATAAGTACGCTCCGGCCCGAACAGGAAGCGCAGGATGCGGTGGGCATGCGCGCCGTCGCGCAGCCGCGCCCAGAGCGCTGCCCGCCATGCCGTTGCCCAGCCGGTGGATTCGTCGCCGCGCATGTCGAGCGACGTGCGTGCCGCCGCCGCCAGCGCGGGCGTGACATCCGGATCGATCTGCTGGCCGGGAAACAGCCCATAGAGATGCGAGACGTGACGATGATGCGGATCGGGCGCTTGGCTGTCCCAATCCTCCTGCCATTCCTGCAACTGGCCCTGCGCCCCGATCCGATCGGGCGCCAGGCGCGCGCGGGCGGCAGCCAACTCGGCCGAGAATGGCGCGTCGATGCCGAGGATCGTCGCCGCCTGCACTGTCTGCGCGAACAGGTCGCGCAGGATCTGCATGTCCATGGCCGGCCCGGCGCACAGGGACGCGCCGCCGGGATGGATATTTTCCGGCGATAGCGACGGATTGGTGACGAGATGGCCGGTCCGGGGATCGACCTGGAGTACGTCGAGAAAGAACTGCGCCGCCCCGCGCATCAGCGGATAGACCGAGCGCAGATAGGCCCGGTCGCGCCCATAATCGTAGCGCGCCCACAGATGCGTGCAGAGCCACGCCCCGCCGGTGGGCCAGAGCCCCCAGGCGGCGCCATCGATGGGCGCGGTCGCACGCCAGAGGTCGCTGTTGTGATGCGCTACCCAGCCCCGTGCGCCATACATCTCCCGCGCGGTGCGCGCGCCCGTGACGGCAAGATCGCGCACCATCGCGATCAGCGGTTCGGTGCATTCGGGCAGGGCCGTGGGTTCGGCGGGCCAGTAGTTCATCTGGGTGTTGATGTTGATTGTGTATTTCGAGCCCCAGGGCGGCTCGGTGCTCTCGTTCCACAGCCCTTGGAGATTGGCCGGCTGGCTCCCCGGACGGGAAGAGGAAATGAGCAG
>DASRXY010000006.1:0-2148 GCA_035654035.1 Sphingobium sp.
ACAAGGCCTATATCGATGACCAGGTCGATGCCCATGAGGATGCTCTGGCGCTGATGCGCAAGTATGCGGCGGACGGCGAAACCGCCTCGCTCAAGACCGCGGCGGCGAGCATTGCCCCGGTGGTCGAGCAGCATCTCGCCCGCGCGCGAACGCTCGACGACGCTCTGGATCGGGATTGATCCCACAATCACTCGTCCACCCTCCCGGACGAGAGCGGAGAGCGCGGCGCAGCCCTCACATCTGCCTTCGCTCTCCGCACTTTATGAGGCCCTCGCCGCCCCGGAGGCGGAGGTGCGGCCCGGCTTCAGCCCTGTGGTGGTGCCGGGCGAAGGCCCAGTGGGCGCGCCGCTCATGCTGGTGGGCGAGCAGCCCGGCGATCAGGAGGACCGGCAGCGCCGACCCTTTGTCGGCCCCGCCGGCCATGTGCTCGACCAATGCCTCGCCGAAGCCGGGCTCAAGCGCGATGCGCTGTTTCTCACCAATGCCGTCAAGTGCTTCAAATATGCGCCGCGCGGCAAGCGCCGGCTGCATCGCACGCCGACGGCCAGCGATGTCTCCCACGCGCGCTGGTGGCTGGAGGAGGAAATCCGCCTCGTCGGCCCCCGTGTGCTCGTCGCGCTGGGTGGCACCGCGCTGCTGGCGCTGACCGGCCAGCGCACGCTCAAGCCCGTGCGCGGCCAGCTCCTGCCCTGGCACGAACGGCAAATGCTGGCCACCGTCCATCCCAGCTATCTGCTGCGCCTGCGCGACGAGCCAGATCGAACGCAGGAGCGCACACGCTTCATCGCCGATCTCGCCCGCGCAGCGCAGAGCGCGGACATGGCATGAGCCTTGTCGCGATGCTCTGTCGTCGGTTCGGGACAACTCCCCCAGCGCGGATACGGGCATGCCGGCCGGGACAACAGGCAAAGGCTCTCGACCGGCGGTCCATGCGCATGCGCGATGAGGGTCGTCACCACCCGCATTCCCGGACATCCGCTCCTGGCCGCGCGGCGGCCGGCGGCTTTGTTCGCTATCGCCTACAACAGCGGATCACTCCTGGTCCGGTGCGGCCTCCCAGCCGCCGCCCAGAGCCAGGAACAGCGTGATCGCGTTGTCGGCGAACTGCGCCTGCGAGAGCGCCAGCAGCGCTTCGGCGGAGGCCAGCGAGCGCTCCGCATCCAGCACGATCTGGAAACTCTCGGCGCCCTCGCGATAGCGCAGGCGAGCGATACGCGCCGCCTCGGCGCTCTGGTCCCGCCCGCGACGCAGCGTGGCGAGGCGCTCGCCCTCGGCCGCGTAGCGCGTGAGTGCGCTCTCGCTCTCCTGGAGAGCGTTGAGCCAGGTGCCGTCGAACGTCGCGAGCGCGCCCTGCTCGGCTGCCCTGGCCTGCGCGATACGGGCCCGGGCCGCGCCGATATTGGGGAAGCTCCATGAAATGAGAGGCCCCAGGCTGAAGCGGAAGCCGCGCTCGGAGAAGAGATCGTCCCCGGTCGCGGCCGTCGACCCGACCGAACCGCCCAGGCGGATGCTGGGATAGAGATCGGCCGTGGCGACGCCGATCCGCGCCGTCGCGGCGGCAAGGCGGCGCTCGGCGGCGCGCACGTCCGGCCGGCGGGCCAGCAGGCTCGCGCCATCGCCCACGGGAATGGTCGTCCGCACGGCGGGCGGCGTGGCGCAAGCCGCCACATCCGTGGGGAACTGCGTCGGCGGCTTGCCGGTCAGCACTGCGAGGCGGAACAGCGCGGCCTTGCGCTCGGCCTCCAGCCGGGGAATGTCGGCGCGCGTCTGCTCGAGCAGGGCGGCAGCGCGGCTGCTGTCCAGCGCGGTACCGCGCCCGCCCTCCACCAGACGCCGCGTGAGATCGAACGTCTCTTCCTGCACGCGCAGGCTCTCACGCGCGACGGCGATCTGGCGGCCGGCATCGCAGGCATCGACATAGGCGCGCGCGGTCTCGGCGACGACACTGATCCGGGCGAGATCGTAGCTCGCCTGCGCCGCGCCCAGATCGGCCCGGCCGGCCTCGATCCCTCGGCGGATACGGCCGAAGAGATCGACCTGATAGGCCACATCCAGTCCGAGATCGTAGCTCTCGCCTTCCGGACCGGGGCCTGCCAATCCGGCGGCAGCGCCCGAGCTGCGGCCATAGCCGGCGCTGCCGCTTACCGT
>DASRXY010000007.1:0-4683 GCA_035654035.1 Sphingobium sp.
TTCACGCCCACCTGCTCGGCCAAGCACCTGCCCGGCTATATCGAGCAGGCCGATGCGCTCAAGGCCAAGGGCGTGGATGTCATCGCCTGCACCGCCGTCAACGATCCGTTCGTGATGGGCGCCTGGAGCAAGGCCGGCGGCGCGGACGGCAAGGTGACGATGCTGGCCGACGGCAACGGTGCCTTCGCCAACGCTATCGGCCTCACCATGGATGGCAGCAAGTTCGGCCTGGGCACGCGCGGCCAGCGCTTCTCCATGATCGTGAACGACGGCGTGGTGGAAGAGCTGAACGTCGAGGCTCCCGGCGAGTTCAAGGTCTCCTCGGCCGAGCATATGCTCGGGCAGCTCTGAGCACCTGCGCACATCGGTTTTGGAAAGGGGACCTTCGGGTCCCCTTTTTGTTTGAGGAGGCCATAAATCTGCTCCGTGAAAGGAGGACTGCCCTCGCGAAATGTCATCGCCATGTCACATGCGCCTGCTTGAGCTTGGGGTGATCCGGCTCCATGAAGGACGGCATGACCAGGCCCACAAGCGCGGACATCATCGCGCAGCTCCAGAGCATCTACGACGAGGCGGTCGCGAGCCTCAGCGAAGCCATGGCCGGCTATGCCGCGAGCGGGCGCGTGCCGGGGCCGGAAGCGTTGGCGGACCGGCGCTTCTGCTATCCACGCCTGAGCATCGACTATCACGAGTCCGCTGGCGATCCGGGGGCGCGCCGCTCCTTTGCGCGGCTGACGCGGCCCGGCCGCTATGCGACGACGATCACGCGGCCGGCCCTGTTCGCCGACTATCTGGCTACTCAGCTCGACCTGCTGCTCTCCGATTATGATGTCGACGTGACCGTGGGCCGCAGCGACCAGCAGATCCCCTTCCCCTATGTGCTCGACATGCTGCCGCCCGGCACGCTGGCCGAGACACCGCCGACGGAACTGGCGCGCCATTTCCCCGCCACCGAGCTTGCCGAGATTGGCGACGAGATCGCGGACGGCCTCTTTTTGCCCGGACCGGGCGGCGACCGGCCACTCGCTTTGTTCGATGCGCTGCGCACCGATTTCTCGCTGGCGCGGCTGCGGCATTATACCGGCACTGCGCCCGAGGCGGTGCAGCGCTACGTGCTCTTCACCAACTATCACCGCTATGTGGACGAGTTCGTACGCTGGGGCTGCGCGGAGCTGAAGCGCCCGGGCACGCGCTTCACCGCGCTCTGCGGGGCAGGCGATGTGGAAGTCACGACCCGCACCGCCGACCCGGAAAGTGCGATTGCCGACAGTGCCTGGCGCCGCCACCAGATGCCGGCCTATCACATGATCGCGCCGGACCGCAGCGGCATCACCCTCGTCAACATCGGCGTGGGGCCCTCCAACGCCAAGACGATCTGCGATCATCTGGCCGTGGTGCGGCCCGAGGCCTGGCTGATGATCGGCCATTGCGGTGGTTTGCGGCCCAGCCAGCGCATCGGCGACTATGTGCTCGCCCACGCCTATTTGCGCGACGACCGCATTCTCGACGCGATGCTGCCGCCGGAAATTCCCATCCCCGCCATTGCCGAGGTGCAGGTGGCGATGGCCGAGGCGGCCGAGCAGGTGCTGGGCGGCGACATCCGCCAGCGGCTGCGCACCGGCACGGTGGTGACGACCGACGATCGCAACTGGGAGCTGCGCTACGCCCACTCGGCCCTGCGCTTCAGCCTCTCGCGCGCGGTAGGGATCGACATGGAAAGCGCGACCATCGCCGGCCAGGGCTATCGCTTCCGCGTGCCTTATGGGACGCTGCTCTGCGTCTCCGACAAGCCCATTCACGGCGAACTCAAGCTGCCAGGACAGGCCAACCGCTTCTACGAAGAAGCCATTGCCGGCCATCTCGCCATCGGGCTGGAGACCTGCGAGCGGCTGCGCGCGCAGGGCGACCGGCTGCATAGCCGCAAGCTGCGGGCGTTCAACGAGCCGCCCTTCCGGTAAGCTCCACCCGAACGGTGCGTTCCTGAGAGGCCTTAAAAGAGTAAAAGCCCCGTCAGCAGCCAGGCCGGCACCGCTGCGATGCACAGGAACGTGCCGAGTGGTACGCGTGTGGTCGCATTCAGTTCACGCCCGGCAAGGCGCAGCGCGGCCACCCAGAGCAGCGCCGTCACGCTGGCGACGAGCAGCACGAAAGGCAGCGCCTGCCATCCAAGCCAGCCGCCGATGGCGCCGAGCAGCTTGGCATCGCCCAGCCCCAGCCCCTCGCGCCCGCGCAGGCGGCGGTAGCCCAGTGCGAGAAGGAAGAGCGCGCCCGCACCGAGCCCCGCACCCAGTGCGCGATCCATGAAGGAGGCGGGGAGAATCCAGTCGCCCAGTGTCAGGCCCAGCGCGGCGAGCGGCAGTGTCAGTGCATCAGGCAGCCAGAAATGGCGCGCGTCCATCACCGCGAGAGTCAGCAATATCCAGCCCCCCACCGCCATGAACAAGGCCGTCGCCGGGGGAAACAGCCAGGCGCACAGCGCGCCGATCAGCGCCGCCCCCAGCTCGACGAGGGGATGGACCGGGTCGATCCGCGTACCGCAGCTCCGGCAGCGCCCCCGAGCCATGAGCCAGCTCAACAACGGCACCAGATCGAGCGGCCCCAGCACACGGTCGCAACCGTCGCAGCGCGACCGGCCGGTGACGACCGAGCCACCGCGCGGCCAGCGCGAGACGATGGTGGCAAGGAAGCTGCCGACGATGAGCCCGAGACCGGCGCCGGCGAGCAGCCGCGCCGTGTCGCTCCAGGCGACAATGGCCAGCGGCGTCACAGCGTGCCCGTCACGCGCAGCAGCCGCTCGTCCCCCTCTCCGGCCTGAAAGCCGCCGGCGGCGAGCGCGGCGGCCAGGGCCGGGTCGCTCGCCCGCACGCGCATCACGGCCTCATAGGCGCCATCGGCGCGTACGCGCAGCTCCAGGCGCTCCCGGCCAGACTGCCCGGCGAGCGGCAGCACCAGCGCCGCGCCCTCGCAGCGCGCCTCGCCGGTGAGGCCGTTGGCAAGATCCAGTCCCGTGATGAGCGCCGGCACATGCACACGCACGCGCCCTTCCGCCCGCACGCACAGATCGCCCGCGAAGCGCACGGTAAACGTCTCGAACTCGGCGCGGTTCACGGGCAGCGGCGCGAAGGCCGGCCCAATGGCAAGATTGCCGGTCAGCCGCTCAACGCCGCGCGCGCCCCAGCCGAGGCTGATGCCGCCCACGAGATCGTCCGGTGCCCCGTTGATGCGCGCGACATCGATACGCACCTGCCCACCCAGCAGACGCAGCGGATCGAGGAAGACGTCCACCGTGCCGAGCCGTACGCCCGCCACAGTCAGCTCCTCTGCCGTGCCCCACCAGACCGGCCCGCGCAGCGACCGCGCCGCCACGCCCATGTCCTTGAGACCCAGCCAACTCGCCGCCAGCGCCAACGGAAATGTCGCGACCAGGCCCAGCAGCAAGCCCAGCCCGGCGGCGATGCGCACGCGCCGCGAACGCCACCAGCCGCTCATGGCCGCCGCTCCTGAAGCACAGCCTGCACGGCAACGGTCCCATCTGTCGCGCCAGGCACGATGTTGATGCTCTGTACACCGACACCCGCGGCCTCCAGCTCTCCGATCCATGCGAGCAGCGGTCCCGTCCGCGCCGCGCCGATGCTGATCGACATGCGCCCGGCGCCCTGATTGCCGACACGGTCGAGCGTAAAGCCGGCCTCGGCCGCGCTCTGGCTCACGAGTTGCTCGATGGGCGTACGCGGGCCCTGCCCCACCGCCTGCGCTGGCGCCTGCTTCAATGCCTCGATCCGTGCCTGGACGACAGCGAACCGATCGAGCGCGGCGCTCTGGCGGGCCCAGCCGGTGTCCAGTGCCTCATTCACCGGCCGCCAGACGCCCAGCCACAGGAAGACGATGAGGATCGCCACGCCCAGCACGCCCATAAGCGCGCGTTCGCCCGCTCCGTGGTTCCGCCACCAGCCCTTGATGCTTTCGATCATCAGCGCACCACCACGATGTTCGCGACCAACCGGCCGCCCTGCTGCTGCACGGCATCGGCGCTGATCCGCCAGCCGGCATCCTGCAGGGCGATCAGCACCGCATTGATATCCTCCGCGCGCGGCGCGGCGAGTTGCACACGCAACGCGCCGTCCGCGCCTTGGTTGACGCTGGCGAGCGTCACCGTCGGCGTGCCGCGCATGGCGCTCATCAGCCCCGCGATGGCGCCGGTGAAGGCACTGCCGCCGCCGCGTTCAGCCAGCCGCGCGCCCAGCTTCACCTCGGCATCGGCAGCGTCCACCACAGTGGGCTCGACAGTGCGCGCCAGCGTGACGGTGCGTGCGTCGATCCGCGCCGCCTCCATGTTGAGCCGGGCAATGCGCACCAGCGAGACAAGCAGCGCGCCAAGCAGGATAAGCCCGATCAGCAAAGCGATACGCTTCAGCCGCCCTGCCTCGAACAGGCCGGGCCCCCGCACCGCATAAGCGCCCTGGCGCATGTCCAGCGGCGGCTCGATCAGGGCGATCTGGAGCATATCGTCGATGCTGGGCTCGGTGAGGTCCGTCACCGGTTCGCGCGCCATGATGAGCGCGGCGGCGGGCTCCTCGGCGTCGAAAGCGGTATCGACCCCGCGCGTGACTTCATGCGGGCCCACCTGCCCCCGGATGAAGCCGGCCTCGGGCGCCGGCAGCATCAGCGCAGCGGGCACCATAT
>DASRXY010000008.1:0-6696 GCA_035654035.1 Sphingobium sp.
TCTGCGGCGCGATGGCGGTGCTCATCAGCTGGCGCTTCATTGGCCGCGTGCGGCCCTGACAGCCGCCATCCTCGGCGCTAAGCAGAGGGGACGGGACGCGTGACCGGCAGAGTCGCGCGCGGAGGGGCACATGGATCTTGAGCTGGTAACCGACAGGCTGCTCTTCCCCGAGGGGCCGATTGCTTTGGCGGACGGGTCCGTGCTGGTCGTGGAGATTGCGCGGCGCACGCTCACGCGGGTCGCGGCGGATGGCACGCTCAGCATCGTTGCCGAGCTGGGCGGCGGACCGAATGGTGCGGCGCTGGGCCCCGACGGCAAGGTCTATGTCGTCAACAATGGCAACGCCTTCACTTTCCCCGAACGCTGGCAGGAGGAGGGCAAGCTCGGCCTTCCCGAGCAGTATGAGGGCGGCTTCATCCAGCGCGTCGATCCGGTAACGGGCGCGGTCGAGACACTCTACGACCAGTGCGACGGGCTGCCGCTCAACGCGCCGAACGACATCGTGTTCGATGCGGACGGGAATTTCTGGTTCACCTGCTTTGGCTATACCGACGGCGAGACGCGGCGGCTGGGCGGCATCTACCACGCCCGCGCGGATGGCAGCGGCATCACCCGCTGGCGCAGCGAGCAGATCTCGCCCAATGGCATCGGTCTCTCGCCCGATGGCGGCATGCTCTACTGGGTCGATTCGATGATGCAGCGCTGCTGGGCCGCGCGCGTGACGGCGCCCGGTGTGCTGGAGCCGGCGGCGGGCCACATGGCGGGCCGCGTGGTGGTGAACCTGCCGGGCATGCAATGGTTCGACAGCCTCGCGCTGGAAGAAGACGGCCGCATCTGCGCCGCGACGCTGTTCAACGGCGGCATCATGGTGATCGATCCGGCGACGGGCGCATATGAGCATGTCCCCGTGCCCGATCCTATCACCACCAACATCTGCTTCGGTGGGCCGGACATGCGCACGGCCTGGATCACCGGCTCGGCGACCGGCACACTGTTCCGGTGTCGCTGGCCCCGGCCGGGGCTGCGCCTCAATTTCCAGCAGGGTTGAACGGCGTGAAGGCGAGCTGCGCCGGCAGGTCCGCCATCATCTGCGCGATCAGCAGATTGTCCGCCGGCTGGCCATAAGCATGAACATAGATGTCCGTGAGCCAGGCATGCACCGTCTCGCGCGCGATCGCGTCGTGGCTGGTGAGCGCCAGCAGGTCCATCGGCGGCGGCGTTTCGCTGCCCAGCGCCGGCATGCGGTAGGCGAGGCCGGCCAGCTGCCGACAGCCCTGCCGCGCATAGAAGCGCTTGCGGCGGCGGCGCTGGGCAAGATCGGGTGCGCCGGAGTCACCGTCGCTTTCCACTTCGACGAGCAGCGCGCGGCCTTCCGCCAGCGCTGCGACGCGTGCGAACAGCGCTGACCCCAGCCCGCCGCCCCGCGCGGAAGCGGAGACGGCGAGATAATCGAGCAGGGCGATCGGCTGCGTCCGTGCACGATAGAGCACCAGCAGGCCAACCGGCTCGGCCTCCCGGATCGCGAGCTCGACAACCCAGTCCGCCTGCTGCGCCATGGCAAGGATGGCAGCGTCAGGCTTACGCTCGCTGGCGGGCAGGGCTTCATGATAGAGCGCGAAGAAGGCCGCGCGTTCGCCGGGCGATGCCGCGCCCAACGGGAGGAAACGGAGCGCGGCGGCTCCGTCCGTCATGCCCGCTCCAGCAGGCCTTCGTCCGCGATCTTCTTCTGCCAGACGAGCGGAGCGAGCTGGTGGACATTCTGCCCCGCGCTGTCGACCGCCACGGTGACGGGGAAGTCCTTCACCTCGAACTCGTAGATGGCTTCCATGCCCAGATCCTCGAAGCCGACCACGCGCGACCCCTTGATGGCGCGGGCGACCAGATAGGCCGCGCCGCCCACCGCCATAAGATAGGCGCTCTGGTGATCGCGGATGGCGTCCACTGCCATGGGACCGCGCTCGGCCTTGCCGACCATCGCCAGCAGGCCCTGCTCCAGCATCATGCGGGTGAACTTGTCCATGCGCGTCGCCGTGGTGGGGCCGGCCGGGCCGACAATCTCCTCGCCCACCGGATCGACGGGGCCGACATAATAGATGACGCGGCCCTTGAAATCGACCGGCAGCGTCTCGCCGCGCGCCAGCATGTCCTGGATGCGCTTGTGCGCGGCGTCGCGGCCCGTGAGCATCTTGCCGCTCAGCAGCAGCCGGTCGCCCTGCTTCCAGCCCTGCACCATCTCGGGCGTCAGGGCATCGAGATCGACGCGGATGGCGCTGCTGTCCGGCGCCCAGTCGACCTTGGGCCAGGCAGAGAGGTCCGGCGTCTCCAGATAGGCTGGGCCCGAGCCGTCGAGGGTGATGTGCGCATGGCGCGTGGCGGCGCAATTGGGGATCATCGCAATGGGCTTATTGGCCGCGTGGCAGGGCGCGTCCATGATCTTGACGTCGAGAATGGTGGCGAGCCCGCCCAGCCCCTGTGCGCCGATGCCGAGCGCATTCACCTTGTCGAAAATCTCGATGCGCAGCGCCTCGATGTCGTTCTGCGGCCCGCGCGCCTTGAGCTGGCCCATATCGATGGGATCCATCAGCGCCTTCTTGGCGAGGTGGACGCAATGCTCAGCCGTGCCGCCGATGCCGATGCCGAGCATGCCGGGCGGGCACCAGCCCGCCCCCATCTGCGGGATCATCTCAAGCACCCAGTCGACGATATTGTCGCTGGGGTTCATCATCTTGAACTTGCTCTTGGCCTCGCTGCCGCCGCCCTTGGCCGCCACATCGATGCTGACGCTCGCGCCCGGCACCATCTCGACATGGAGCACGCTGGGGGTGTTGTCGCGCGTATTGCGCCGCGTGAACGCCGGGTCGGCCAGAACGGAAGCGCGCAGCTTGTTCTCCGGGTGGAGATAGGCGCGCCGCACGCCGTCGTCGATCACCTCCTGGAGCGATCTGGAGGTGTCGTCCAGACGGCAGTCCATGCCCCATTTCACGAACACGTTGACGATGCCGGTGTCCTGACAGATCGGCCGGTGCCCCTCGGCGCACATGCGGCTGTTGGTGAGGATCTGCGCGATGGCGTCCCGTGCCGCCGGGCCCTGCTCCGCCTCATAGGCTTCGCCCAGCGCGCGGATATAGTCCATCGGATGATAGTAGCTGATGAACTGGAGCGCATCGGCGACGCTCTCGATGAGATCGGCGGTCTTGATCGTGACGGTCATGCTGGAAAATCCCTTTCTGCCGGCGCGGATAAGCCCCTCGCGCCCCCCGTTCAAGGGTCGCGGCCGACCCGCCTTGCGGCGCGCGCCAGACGCGGCATAGTGGCCGCTCCTGAGAGGCGCCTGGCGAGGGCCGCGAGAAGGGGAACAATCATGGGCGAATTTCTGCGTATCTGCTTCGTGGGCCTGATCGTCGGCCTGCTGGCCCGGTTTCTCGTGCCGGGCGACGATTCCATGGGGCTCGTCGCCTCGATGCTGCTGGGCTTTGGCGGGTCTGTCGTGGGCGGACTGGTGCCGCGCCTCTTTGGCGGCAAGCGCGCGAGCGAGCCGTTCAGCCCCGCCGGCTTCGGCGGATCGCTGTTGGGCGCGATCCTGCTGGTGCTCGCCGCCCGCGCTTTCTTCTGAGGGTGGACTGTAGAGCCCCGGGGCAGCTTCCCAGTGCTCCTGCGGGGCAGCACGGACGGCAAAATCTAATGACTTTGGTCGGCCCGTAGCGCGAACAGGGGCAGCGCGGTTGCCTCGGTCTCGCTGAACGCAATGCGGAAGACATCGCGTAGCGTGCGGGCATAGTCCGCTGGCGTGGCGATGGCCTGTTCGGTCTTCACGCCGCCGCGATGCAGTGTCAGCGCCCGGTCGGTCATGGCGGCAAAGCCGTCAGGCAGGACGATGCTGGCGATGTGCAGCGTGGTGAAGCGCGTGCCCGGCCGGGTCGAGGTCCAGTGATTGCATTGTTCAAGGTCGTCCGGCGCGACATGGGCGAGGTCGAAGCTGTACTGCGGCTGCCAGTCCTCGTGCGGAGCGGCGCGGCCGTCGGTGGCGCCATGTGGCCCGGCGCGCTCGATCAGCCATTCGCCGGCCAGCGTGCCCGGCTCGCCCACCCGGCGCAGGCGGTGGCGGGCGCCGTCGGCGGGAGAGGCGGCCTGCGCGCCATCGACCAGCGGCAGGGCAGGGAGGTCGCTGCCGCCGAAGCCGCCCTCGGCGATCCAGGGCTGGCCCTCCAGCGTGACCAGCAGCGTCACATGGCTGCGCACCGGCACGGCATCGGCCGCCGCCCCCAGCCTAACGCGCGCCAGCAAGGGGCGTAGAGGATAGCCCATTTCACGCAGCATGTCGGCCAACAGCCGGTTCTGCTCGAAGCAATAGCCCCCGCGCCGGCGCGTCACCAGCTTGTCGAATACGCTGTCGCCATCGATGCGGATGGGCCGGCCCAGACGCACATCGAGATTCTCGAAGGCGATGGCCCGGCGATGCGCCGCCAGCAAGGCGCCCAGCCCTTCGGCCGAGACCGGCGGCGGCGCATCGAGCCCGATGCGGGCGAGATAGGCAGAGAGGCGCGCGGAGGGGCTGGACGGGCTGGGCATGCTGGACATGGCCCCGCTTTGCCACGCCGGGCGCGGTGGCTCAATCGGCTGGATGGCCAGAGAGTTTGTCAAGGATGTAAGACAGGGGGCGAGGCTGCCGGGCGCAACGCTTCTGCTCCGAGCACCCCGCCGAGGCACCGGCGATCCTTGGGCGCCGCGTCAAGGGTGCCGATGCGGCACTCCGATCCTGTTTTGATTCGTGACGGCCGGCCCGGTTTGGCTGGCCTTTCCTAGGGAAGCCCCGGGCATCGGCCTTCTTGCAGATCAGAACGTCGCGGGTGCCGAGCCAGACCGGCGTTGTCGTCGCCATCTCCGCCCCGCTCCCGGCGCGCGTCTGGTCAGTCGTTGTCAGGCCCCACGCAGTAGAAGGCCAGCTTGTTGCCGTCGAGATCCCGGACATAAGCAACATAGAAGGCATTGACGCCCTCCATGCCGCGCAGGCCCGGGGCGCCTTCGTCCTTGCCGCCCAGCTCGATCGCCTTGGCGTAGAGCGTGCGCACCTTCTCGCGCGTGCGCTGGCCCAGCGCGACCATGGCGCCGTTGCCCGCACTGGCAGGTCCACCGTTGAAGGGAATGGCGACGCCGAAGATCGGGGTTTCCCAATTGACGCCCCAGCCCGCCAGACGCGGCGTCTCGAGCATACGGTTCACGCCCACGGTTGCGAACAGCGCATCGTAAAAGGCCAGAGCCCGCTGCATGTCGTTGGTGCCGACCAAAGTATAGCCGATCAGCATGTTGTCGTGCTCCTTCCACCCCACGACAGATCCGGCGCGGTCGAGACACGGAGCGCATCGGTCCGGCTTCCAGTACCGGCGCGACTCTCCGAATGTCCTTTTCTTCCGCTTCCGCGCTCTCTTCGCCGCCGGACGGCACCGCCCGGCTCGACATCGCGCCAGATCCTGCCTTCCCCGACAGGCGAGGGAAGGCGAAAATGGCCGCAGCCCATATGGGAGGCGGCTGTGCGCTCGGCATGTCGTCCCTCATGTCGAGCGACGGACTTTTACATCGACGCAGTCAAAAAACCAACGCTCCTTGCGTGCGAAATCGGCACGCGCAGCACGGACTGTCTCTTATTTGAACGGATTGAACCGCGCGACCGCCCGGTAGAGCTTGGGCGGCATCCAGTCGCGCAGCAGATGATCGAACTGCACGCGCCGGTCCTGCCGGTCGCTCGTGCCACTGCGCGTCTTGAACACCGTTGTGCGATCCGGCAGCGTGCGCAGGCCTTCGACATTGGCGGTGTAATAATAAGTGGCGATGGACTTGCGCGAGCGGTCCGGCGGGCAGGTCAGCGGATCGGGCTGACCGTGATAGCTGTCCAGCGCGGTGTTGAAGACCACGGCGCGGCCAATGAGCGGCGCGATCTTGTGCCAGCGCTTCTCCATCTTCTGGTCCCACAGCTCCAGGTCGCCGCCATAATCGGGCGACCAGTCATCGTTGAGATAGACCAGCAGGTTGAGCCGCCGCTCGACATTCATGCGCTTGTGCTGGTTGAAGTCGGCATGAATGCCCAGATGGCCGCCGGCGAGCGTCTCATGCAGGCCGCCGCCGACATAATAGGGGTCGGCGATCAGATGCTTGATGCCCGTCATTTCCTCCAGGAACTTGAGGATGGCGGGGCTATTCAGCTCGACGACCAGATTGCGCAGTCGGCGGCCGGGAATGTCCTTGGGCGCAACCTGAAACTTGAAGCGCTCCTGATCGCGGTCGAAATAATGCCGGCCGCTATTGTCCGGGAATTCGCCGAGCAGCCCGCGCAGGAAATCGACCGGCAGGAAATCGTCGATGGCGATATGCGGGAAGGGCTGCGCGGCCCGATAGCGTTCTGCCAGCGCAGCGCCCGCGGCGGCGCATTCGTCCTCGTCGAAATAGATGTAGCCGTCTGATTCCCGGGGCGTGAGAACAGCCATTGCGTCAAAGCTCCACTATCAGGGCGGTTATCGTGATGCGCACGGGCATGGCACGCGTCCGCGCGGTTCTCTGGGAACGGGTGTCCCTAGCTCTCGCATATTAAAAGATCGATGACACGCATCAAGATCAAGGGCTCCGCACGCCTCGCCGCGCTTATGCTGCGGCGCGGCGCGACGAGGTAACGGCAGACCTTCGTCTCATCACATGACTTGCCAT
>DASRXY010000009.1:0-11860 GCA_035654035.1 Sphingobium sp.
GTGCGGCGGATGTCATCATGCCGCTGGTGCGCCTGGAACGGAGCTGGCCGGGCGGGCCCGTCATTGGCCGGTTCGCGGCGCGCTATGGGCCGGACAACCAGTTTATCGGCAAGTTCGACCTGCGCGCGGCCAGCAGCGCGCAACTGCCGCAGATGCTGGCGCAGGGCGTGGAACGGATGGATCAGCTCTACACGCAGGCGCTGCGCGGCGGCATCCTGCGGCCTGACCCGTCACTGATCGTCGAGGAGCCGCTCGACGCCGTGGCGCTGGGCAATGTCTCCGATCTTTCATCGATGCTCTCTGCCTTGCCGAGCGAAGGCGCCAGTGCGCCGGCGGCCGGGGCGATCACCGTGCAGTTCGATACGCCGGGGGTCGAGTCGGTGCGCGCCACCGAGACGGCGATGCGCGGCGTGCCGGGCGTGCGCTCCGCCGCGACGACCAGCCTTGCGCTGGGCGGCACCTCGGTGATGCAGGTCTCCTTCGAGGGTTCGCCCGAGCAGTTGCGCGCGGCACTTGAGGCGCGCGGCTTCACGGTGAGCGGATCGGGCAGCACCCTGCGGATCGCCCGGCGCGGTGCGAGCGGCGGCGGTGCGGGAGGCACCGGGGGCGGGCAATGATCCAGTTGCCGCTGCCCATGGCATGGGGCGAGCAGGGCGAGGCGGACCGGCTGCTGATGACACCGGCCAATGCCCAGGCCGTCACCTTGCTGCGCGATTGGGCGCGCTGGCCGTCGCCCGCCACCCTGCTGGTGGGCCCGCCGCGCTCGGGCCGCTCGCTCATGGGCCGGCTATTCGTGGCGGAGAGCGGCGGCGCGCTTGTCGACGATGCCGACCAGGCGGACGAGGAACAACTCTTCAACCAGTGGAACATGGCCCGCGACAGCGGCCGGCCGCTGTTGCTCATCGCGCGCGAGGCGCCGCCGCTCTGGGCCGTGGCCCTGCCGGATTTGCGCACGCGTCTGGCTACCGCAGCGGTCGCACGCATCGCGCCGCCGGATGAGGCCATTGCGGCCGCATTGATCGCCCAGGGGCTGGTGCGCGCTGGCTCGGCCTATGCTCCCAATCTGCCGGAATTTGTCGCTCGCCGTGTCACGCGCTGTTATCAAAGCATTGATAGGGTGGTCAGCGCGCTCAACGCCGAATCGCTTTCATCGACCCGCAAGCTGACGGTCGCGATGGCACGCGCTGCGCTGGGCGCGGCGGGTCTGCTGGCGGACGACGGGCCGGCGGAGGACTAAGATAAAGGAACAGGCGGACGTGGCCGAGGCCGATCCCATCGCAGCGATTACCGGCACCGAATCGCGCTATTTCAACCGCGAGCTTTCCTGGCTCAATTTTAACCAGCGCGTGCTGGAAGAAGCGAGCAACACCGCCCATCCCCTGCTGGAGCGGCTGCGGTTCCTTTCCATCTCGGGCAGCAATCTCGACGAATTCTTCATGGTGCGCGTGGCGGGCCTCAAGGGCCAGCAACTCCAGGGTGTGGAATTACGCTCGATGGACGGACTGACCCCCGCCCAGCAGCTCGACGCCATTGCCGCCCGGGTCGAAGAACTGATGGCGGCGCAGCAGCGCGTCTGGCACGGGCTACGCGGCGAACTGAGCGAAGCGGCGGTCAGCGTGCTCGATCAGGAAGCGGTCGATCCGCGCACCGAGAAATGGTTGCAGGCGCATTTCCTGGAGCAGGTCTTCCCGATCATCACGCCCCAGGCGCTCGATCCGGCGCATCCCTTTCCCTTCATTCCCAATCGCGGGCTCAGCCTCTTCTTCGATCTCGCACGCGAATCGGACAATGAGGCGGTGCGCGAGTTGGTCATTCTGCCCGCCACGCTGCCGCGCTTCGTACGTGTGCCTGGCAAGGCGGGGCGCTACATTGCGATCGAGGCGCTGGTGCGGCGCTATTCGAGCCTGCTCTTCCCCGGCTTCATCGTGCGTAACAGCGGGCTTTTCCGTATCCTGCGAGACAGCGATATCGAGATCGAGGAAGAGGCCGAGGATCTGGTCCGCTATTATCGCAGCGCCATCAAGCGGCGCCGGCGGGGCCGTATCATCCGCGTGGAGATGGAGCGCGGCTTTTCAGAGCCGGTGGAAGCTATGCTCCAGACGATGATGCACGGCCATGACGCGATGACCATCGACATCGATGGATTTGTCGGCATCGGCGATCTGGACGGGATGGTGGAAGAGGACCGGCCGGATCTCAAGTTCACGGCTTATGCGCCGCGCTTCCCCGAGCGCATCCGCGAATATGGCGGCGATTGCTTCGCGGCGATCCGCGCCAAGGACATTGTGGTTCACCATCCCTATGAGAGCTTCGATGTCGTCATCGCCTTCCTCAAGCAGGCGGCGGCGGACCCGGACGTGGTGGCGATCAAGCAGACGCTCTACCGCGCGGGCAAGCAGAGTGCGATCATCCGCGCGCTGATCGACGCGGCCGATGCCGGCAAGTCCGTGACCGCCGTGGTGGAACTGAAAGCGCGCTTCGACGAGGAGCAGAACCTCCTTTGGGCCAGCCAGCTCGAACGCGCGGGCGTGCAGGTGGTCTATGGCTTCATCGACTGGAAGACCCACGCAAAGATTTCCATGGTCGTGCGGCGCGAGGGTGATGGTTTCCGCACTTACTGCCATTTCGGCACCGGCAACTATCATCCAGTGACGGCGCGTATCTACACCGACCTTTCCTTCTTCACGGCTGATCCGCGGGCGGGGCGCGATGCCGCGCAGGTCTTCAACTACATCACCGGCTATGTCGAGCCGCGGCACATGGAGCTCATCTCCATGTCGCCGCTGTATTTGCGGCAGGACTTGTGCAGCCTGATCGACGCCGAGATCGAGAATGCCCGCGCCGGGCGGCCGGCCTTCATCTGGGCCAAGATGAACAGCCTGGTCGATCCGGCGATCATCGAGAAGCTCTATGCCGCGAGCAATGCCGGCGTGGAGATCGATCTGATCGTGCGCGGCATCTGTTGCCTGCGGCCGGGCGTGCCGGGCATGTCAGAGCATATCCGCGTCAAATCCGTGGTCGGCCGCTTCCTGGAACACAGCCGCATCTGGGCGTTCGGCAATGGCGAGGCGCTGCCTAATAACCGCGCCCGGGTCTTCATCAGCTCGGCCGACTGGATGCCGCGCAATTTCGACCGGCGCGTGGAATATATGCTGCCCATCGAGAATCCGACCGTGCACGATCAAGTGCTCGATCAGGTGATGCTCGCCAATCTGCTGGACAATGAGCAGAGCTGGTCGCTGGAGCCGAATGGACGCTATATACGGTTGAAACCGGGGGACAAGCCGTTCAATCTTCATACCTATTTCATGACCAACCCGTCTCTCTCCGGGCGCGGCGCCGCGCTCAAGTCCAGCGACGCGGTGCCCAAGCTTTCCTTGCGCAGCCGGCCCTGAACCGGCATGGGCGCGCCATGACCCTGCCGCAGACCCTCGCGCAGCGCCACGCCGCCGACCCGAGCCGCCGGACCGCGATTATCGATATCGGCTCCAACAGCATCCGTCTCGTCGTCTATGACGGGCCGCCGCGCCAGCCCTTCACGCTGTTCAACGAAAAGGTGATGGCGGGTTTGGGCTCGGAGCTGTCTGGCACCGGGCTCATCGGTGCGGAGGCGATGGACCGGGCATTGGTGGCGCTGGAGCGCTTTGCCCGGCTGTGCGGCGAGATGCGGGTGGACGAACTGCGTTGCGTCGCGACAGCGGCCGTCCGCGAGGCGCGCAATGGCGCGGAACTGATTGCGCGTGCCGGTGCCATGGGGCTCTCCGTGCAGCTTCTCTCCGGCGAGGAAGAGAGCGTGACGTCTGCTCATGGCCTGCTCTCGGCCATACCGGATGCCGATGGGATCATGGGCGATCTGGGCGGCGGCAGCCTGGAGCTGGCGCGGGTACGCGGCGGCAGGGTCGAGCGCACGGCATCCCTGCCGCTTGGGGTGCTGCGCGTGGGTGAGATTCGCCGTCAGGGCAAGGGCGCGCTCGCCAAGCGCCTGGATGCGCTGCTGCGCGAGAAGGGCTGGGCGGACGTCGAGACGGGTCTCCCGTTCTACATGATTGGCGGAAGCTGGCGCGCGCTGGCGCGGCTGGACATGAACCTCACTCGCTATCCGCTGCCGATCATCCACCATTATGAAATGGTGCCTGAGCGCGCGGCGTTCCTGCATCGCTGGATCGCCCGGCGTGACAAGGCGGCCATGCGCGCCAGCCTCAAGGCCCTGCCGGCGCTGAGCAGCGCGCGCGTGCCGACGCTGCCGGATGCGGCCTATCTGCTCAACGCGGTGGTGAACCGGTTGCGGCCGACGCGCCTTACGGTTTCCGCCTTTGGTCTGCGCGAGGGACTGCTCTTCTCGGCGCTGCCCGAGTCGCTGCGCGCCGAGGACCCGCTGCTGGCGGCGGCGCGATCGGAAGGCAATGCGCAGGGGCGCTTCATCGGGCATGGCGACCAGATCAACCGCTGGATCGCGCCCTTGTTCACGAGCGATGCGCCGCAATGGGCGCGGATTCGCCATGCCGCCTGTCTGCTTGCCGATGTCGGCTGGCGCGCCAATCCGGAATTCCGCGCCGAGCGCGGCATGGAAGTGGCCCTCCACGGCAATTGGGTGGGCCTCGATGCACGCGAGCGCGCCGTGCTCGCCCAGGCACTGCACGCCAATTTCGGCGGCGGCACGGCGGTCGGCCCGGGCCTTGCCATGCTGGCGCCGGACAGCCTGCTGGCCCGCGCGACGCAATGGGGCCTTGCCATCCGCCTGTGCCAGCGTCTCTCCGGCGGCGCAGCCACGCCGCTCGAAGGGTCGCAACTGAGCGTGCGGGACGGCACCCTTGTATTGAGCCTTGCGCCGCCCTTCGCTTGCCTTGCCGGCGAAACGGTCAGCCGCCGCCTGCGCCAACTGGGGCAGGCCATGGGGATGGGCTACACGCTGGACCTTTGAGGGCGAGGGTGGACCGCCCATAAACAACAGGCGTGAGGCAGGAGCGAAGGGCAGCTATGCACGGCTGGGGGCCTCTGCACCCCTGCCTGCGCAGGAGCACAACTCTGCTCTTGAAGGAACAGCATGCCCTCGAAGCGGAGCGCCTTGAGACCTCAGCCGCAGCGCGCAGCTGTGACAATCATCGCGTCGTCATAAGCAACGGTCAGCCGGTCGGGGCGCAGGTCCATCGTCATGGCCGAACGCGGCGGACCCCAGCGCAGGGTTCGCGCGCCGGAGGCGGCGAGCAATTGCGCGCCGAGGTCGGCGCTCGCCTTCTGGCCGATGAACCGTGCGAGACCGCTGTCGTCACATTGCGCCGCGAGGGGCGGGGGCGTGCTGGTCATGGGGCCGGCAGTGCAGCCCGCAAGGAGCACGCTCGTCGTGAGGCCGGCAGTGAAAGCGAGGCGGCGCATCGGGCTATTCCGTCCGCGTCATCAACAGGCGGTTGTCCTTGACCGCGAACGCCATGCGCCCTTCCACCAGATCGAGCGCATCGCGGCCGAACTGTTCGTAGCGCCAACCCTCCAGGATCGGCAGGCCAGTGCGCATGCCGGCGGCGAGCATCTCCAGATCGTCCGAACGGGCGAGCAGGCGCGAGGCGACGTTGATCTCGCGCGAGCGGATCTTGAGCAGCAGCTTCAGCAGATCGGCGACCAGCGCGCCTTCCTTGCCAAGGCCAGGGCGGCTCGCGTCGCGCTCGGGCATTTCCTCGCGGGTCAGCGGCGTGGCCTGGGCCAGCGCGCTCATCAGCCGCGCGCCGATGTCATTGCTCTTCCAGCTTGCCGAGAGGCCGCGCACCTTGCCCAGATCCTCCTGCGCGCGGGGCGGATGCGTGGCGAGGTCGCCCAGCGTCTCGTCCTTGACGATGCGGCCACGCGGCAGGTTCTTGTCCTGCGCCTCGCGCTCGCGCCACGCGGCCAACGCCTTGAGGCGGCCGAGCACCTCCGCCTTGCGGCTGGAGAGGCGTACGCGGTGCCAAGCCTGATCCGGCTGGACATGGTAGTTGGAGGGGTCGGCGAGGCGCTCCATTTCCTGATCAAGCCAGGCGCCGCGCCCGGTCTTGCGCAGCTCTTCCAGCATGCGCGGGAAGATGTCGGCAAGGTGCGTCACGTCGCCGATCGCATAATCGATCTGGCGCTTGTCGAGCGGACGGCGCGCCCAGTCGGTGAAGCGGGCGCCCTTATCGAGATGAATGCCGAGCCAGCTATCGACCAGGTTGGAATAGCCGATCTGCTCGCCCTGGCTGAGCGCCATGCTGGCGATCTGCGTGTCGAAGAGCGGATAGGGCGTCTTGCCGGTCAGGTTGAAGATGATCTCGATATCCTGCCCGCCGGCGTGGAAGACTTTGAGCACGTCCTCATTCTCGACCAGCAGGTCGAGCAGCGGCGAGAGATCGATGCCGTTCGCTTTGGGATCGATGGCGGCGGCTTCCTTGCCGTCGGAAATCTGGACCAGGCACAGGTCCGGCCAATAGCTGTTCTCGCGCATGAACTCGGTGTCCACGGCGACGAAGTCGGCATCGGCAAAGCGCGCGCACAGCTCGGCCAGGGCCGTGCTATCGGTAATCAGCGGATGGATTTGCATAAGGCAGGCGATCTGATAATGGGCCGGTCCTCGGTCGGCGGACGGCTTGGGGCGGGTGATTTCGCGTTCCTTAGCTCGCCCGAGACCCTTTGTCATTCATCCCCTGCGCCAAATTTGACAGGCGCACGACAATAAAGGCCGAAGCCGATGCATGCCTATCGTACCCACACCTGCGGCGAACTGCGCGCCGTCCATGCCGGAGAGACGGTGCGCGTCTCGGGGTGGGTGCACCGCAAGCGCGATCATGGCGATCTCGTCTTCATCGACCTGCGCGATCATTACGGCATGGTGCAGATCGTCACCGAAGTGGACGGGCCGGTCTTCTCGGTGATCGAGGGGCTGAAGGCCGAGAGCGTGGTGACGATTACCGGCAAGGTGACGGCGCGCGCGGCCGAGGCGGTCAATCCCAACCTGCCCACCGGCGAGATCGAAATCCGGGTGGCGGAGGCCGTGGTGCTCTCCGCCGCGCAGGAACTGCCACTGCCCGTCGCGGGCGAGCAGGAATATCCCGAGGATATTCGCCTGCGCTACCGCTTCCTCGATCTGCGCCGCGACACGTTGCACGCCAATATCGTCAAGCGCACCAAGATCATCTCGGACATGCGCCGGCGCATGGAAGGCGCGGGCTTCACGGAATATTCGACGCCGATCCTCACGGCCTCCTCGCCGGAGGGCGCGCGCGACTTCCTGGTGCCCAGCCGCATCCATCAGGGCAAGTTCTACGCGCTGCCGCAGGCGCCGCAGCAGTATAAGCAGCTGCTGATGGTCGCCGGCTTCGACCGCTATTTCCAGATCGCGCCGTGCTTCCGCGACGAAGATCCGCGCGCCGACCGGCTGCCGGGCGAGTTCTACCAGCTCGACCTGGAGATGAGTTTCGTTACCCAGGAAGACGTCTGGAACACCATGGAGCCGGTGATGGCCGGCGTATTCGAAGCGTTTGCGGACGGCAAGCCGGTGACGCCGGCGGGCAGCTTTCCACGCATCCCCTATGACGAAGCGATGCTGAAATATGGCTCGGACAAGCCGGATCTGCGCAATCCCGTGCTCATCACCGATGTAACCGAGCATTTCGTGGGCTCGGGCTTCGGCATCTTCGCCAGCATCGTCGAGGGTGGCGGCGTGATTCGCGCCATTCCCGCGCCGGGCGCCGGGGCGGGCAGCCGCAAGTTCTTCGACGAAATGAACAACTGGGCGCGCGGCGAAGGCTATTCGGGCCTGGGCTACATCAACATCAAGGAGGGCGAGCCGGGCGGGCCCATCGCCAAGAACCACGGGCCCGAAGCCACCGCCAGGCTGATCGCGGCGCTGGGCCTGGGCCCCAATGACGGCGTGTTCTTCGCGGCCGGCAAGGAGAGCCAGGCGGCCAAGCTCGCGGGCCTGGCGCGCATCCGCGTGGGCGATCAGCTCGATCTCCTCGACAAGGACCGCTTCGAGCTTTGCTGGATCGTGGACTTCCCCTTCTACGAATATGACGAGGACGAGAAGAAGCTCGACTTCGCGCACAATCCCTTCTCCATGCCGCAGGGCGGGATGGAGGCGCTGACCGGCGCCGATCCGCTGTCGATCAAGGCCTATCAGTACGATCTCGTCTGCAACGGCTATGAAATCGCCTCGGGCTCGATCCGTAACCAGCACCCGGATCTGATGGTCAAGGCGTTCGAGCTGGTCGGCCTCTCCAAGGCGGACGTGGAGGAGCGTTTCGGCGGGCTCTACCGCGCTTTCCAGTACGGCGCGCCGCCCCATGGCGGCATGGCGGCGGGCGTGGACCGCGTGGTGATGTTGCTGTGCGGCGCACAGAATTTGCGCGAGGTCACGCTTTTCCCGATGAACCAGCGCGCCGAGGACCTGCTGATGGGCGCGCCTTCGCCCGCCAGCCTCAAGCAGCTGCGTGAACTGCACATCCGCGTGGTGGAACCGCCGAAGGCCTGAGTGATGGAACGCAGGCGGCGCGTTCGCTCGCGGGCCGCGCTTCCATTTGGCGAGAAATCCAGGGCTCCTGCGCAGGTCGGAGCCCTGGACCCGCCGAACGCCTTGGCCGCCTTGGCCTTCTGCCAGCGCAGAGCCGGTTCTTTCTTGCTCGGACGGACTCTAGCCCCGTTTTGAGACGGGCGCGCCTGCGAGGTCTCGACAAAGGCGGCGGGGCGGGAGATAGCATGGCGTCATGACCATCCATCTTTCGGATTATGAGAAAGGGACCCGCTTCGAGGGCGATTTCGAGGCGGCGCTCCTCAAGCTCCAGAAGCGGCTGGAGCGCATTCAGGTCGCCCATATCACGCACAGGCGGCGCAGTGTGGTCATGCTCGAGGGCTGGGACGCGGCGGGCAAGGGCGGCATTATCAAGCGCATGACAGCGCTGCTCGATCCGCGCTTCTATCGCGTCTGGCCGATCGGCGCGCCGACCGCGGAGGAGCTTGGGCATCACTTCCTCTGGCGCTTCTGGACGCGCCTGCCGGCGGACCGGCACATCGCCGTGTTCGACCGGAGCTGGTATGGCCGCGTGCTCGTCGAGCGGGTGGAGGAGCTGTGCTCGGAGCGCGACATCGCCCGCGCCTATGACGAAATCAACGAATTCGAGGCGCAGCAGGTCGACAGCGGCACCGCTATCGTCAAGCTCTTCGTCCACATCACGCAGGAAGAGCAGAACAAGCAGTTCGCCGAGCGGCTGGATGATCCCTTCAAACGCTGGAAGACGGGCTTTGAGGATTATCGCAACCGCGCCCGCCGGGCCGATTATCTGGACGCCATGCACGACATGTTTGCCAAGACCGACACGCGCTGGGCGCCCTGGCATGTCATCGATGGCAACAGCCGCAAGGCCGCGCGCATCGCAGCGCTGACCCGGGTGGCCGAGGCGCTGGAAAAGCATGTGCCGATGGATATGGCGGATGCCGATCCGGCGCTGGTGGAGCTGGCGAAGGACGCGTTCGGCTATCGGCCGAAGAATAGCTGAATAAAGCCAGCGGAGGGGCAGGGCCTCCGCTGAGCATGGATAGATGGGCTGGCGAGCGGCCGGCGCCGGCCCGGGCGCGAAACCCGGCCCGGCGCGTGACAGGGCTTATGCTTCCGGCAGGAAATCTGGCACGGAGAGATAGCGCTCGCCAGTGTCGTAGTTGAAGCCCAGCACGCGGCTTCCGGCGGGCAGCTCGGGCAGCTTCTGGTGGATGGCCGCCAGCGTGGCGCCCGAGGAGATGCCGACCAGAATGCCTTCCTCGCGTGCCGAGCGCAGCGCGAACTCCTTGGCATCATTGCCTTCCACCTGAATGGTGCCGTCGAGCAGGGCCGTGTGCAGGTTGGTGGGGATGAAGCCTGCGCCCAGGCCCTGGATGGGATGTGGCCCCGGTGCGCCGCCGCTGATAACGGGGGACAGCGTGGGCTCCACCGCAAAGACCTTGAGGTTCGGCCAGGCCTGCTTGAGCACCTGCGCGCAGCCGGTGATGTGGCCGCCCGTGCCGACGCCGGTGATGATCGCATCCAACGGCGCATCGCGGAAATCGTTGAGGATTTCCTGCGCAGTGGCGCTGGCGTGGATTTCCACATTGGCCGGGTTTTCGAACTGCTGCGGCATCCAGGCGCCGGGCGTCTCGTCCACGATCTGCAGGGCGCGCTCGATGGCGCCCTTCATGCCCTTCTCGCGCGGCGTGAGGTCGAAGCGGGCGCCATAAGCCAGCATCAGCCGGCGACGCTCCAGGCTCATGCTCTCGGGCATCACCAGCACGAGCTTGTAGCCCTTCACCGCCGCGACCATGGCGAGGCCGATGCCGGTGTTGCCGCTCGTCGGCTCCACGATGGTGCCGCCGGGCTTCAGGCTGCCGTCGGCCTCCGCCGCCTCGATCATGGCGAGGGCGATGCGGTCCTTGATCGAGCCGCCGGGATTGGCGCGTTCGGACTTGATCCACACCTGCGCATCGCCGAACAGGCGATTGATGCGGATATGCGGCGTATTGCCAATGGTTTCGAGAATTGTCTGAACCTTCATCGACTTTCTCCTAGCTCGCCTTGACATCCAGATGTTCGGGCGGATCGAACGTTCGTGCAAGCCTGAGTTCGGGAAATAGCTTCACCCAGGCAAAAGTGACAAAAATCGCGCCGATGCCGCCCAGTATCACGGCCGCTACTGGGCCGATCAGCGCCGCGAGGAAGCCCGACTCCGCTTCGCCCAGCTCGTTTGAGGCCGAGACGGTGAGCATCGAGACCGAGCTGACTCGGCCGCGCATCTCGTCGGGCGTGTGGAGCTGGATGAGCGACTGCCGCACGAAGACGGAAAACATGTCCGCGCTGCCCCACGTCACCATGGCGCCGAGCGCCACGAACATGGCGACCTGCTGCGGCAGGAAGGCCGTGATGCCGAAGACGATGGTCGCAAGGCCGAAAATGGCGACCGAGATCATCATCTTGGGGCCGACATTGTGGCGCAGCGGCCGGAACGAAAACCACAGAGCGGTGACGGCGGCGCCGATGCCCGGCGCGGCGGCGAGATGGCCGAGGCCGCGCGAGCCGACATGGAGGATATCGCGTGCATAGACCGGGAGCAGCGCCGTCGTACCCGCCAGCAGCACGGCGAAAAGATCGAGTGTGATGGCGCCGAAGACCAGCCGGTTGGTGCGCACATAGCTGAGGCCATCGATCACCTGGCGGAGGGGGTGACGGCCCTTTTGCGGCGGCGCCTGCGGCACTTTGCCCACGAACAGCAGGGCAATGATGGCAACGAGGATCAGCCCCGCGCTGAACATGTAGGAATAATGCGGTTTGACCGCATAGGCATAGCCGGCGAGCGCCGGGCCCACGATGGTGCCGGCCTGCCAGAACATGCTGGAGAAAGCGATGGCGCGGGGCAGCAGCGCCTTAGAGACGATATTGGGCGCCAGCGAGCTGAGCGCTGGCCCCTGGAAGGCGCGGCAGGTGCCCAGCACGGCCGCAATGACGAAGATGAGCGGCAGGCTGATCCAGCCCTCATAGCTGGAGAGGGCGAGCACGATGCCGCAGCCGCACAGCACCGAGAGCGTCACCAGCGCAATGCGGGTGCGCGGATAATTGTCCGCCGCCAGACCCGCCAGCGGCGTCAGCACGAACAGCGCCGAGAACTGGATGAGGCCGATGAAGCCGAGCTGAGCGGCCGATACCGCCGGCGACATCGTCTCGCGCGCGATGTTGTAGGCCTGCCAGGCGACGATCAGCGCCATGCCGGTCATGGCCAAAACGGTGAACAGCCGCACGATGAGGAAAGCGCGAAAGGCGCCAATCTGCATGGGATGCGTGGGTTCGCCGCGCGGTATCTTACTGTCGGAATCGTCGGGCAGGGCGGGAGTCATCGCGCAT
>DASRXY010000010.1:0-3119 GCA_035654035.1 Sphingobium sp.
ATTGACGCCGACGCCCGATATCGCCGTGACCGCGGACGGGCGGCATGTGGCGGTGCGGGCGCCGGCAGGCGGCTATGCGCTGCTGCGTGCTCGTGCCGGCGACTATGTGCGCGATCAGTTGGCCGGCGCGGCGGGCATGGACGGCGATTTCGCCGATCTGGCGGCCCTGCCGAACGCGCGCTGCTCACCCGACCTCTGTGCAGTCGATCTGCCCGTGCGCGATAACAAAGCGCCCCTGCGGCTGCTCGCCACGCGCAGCGGCTATCGCATCGACTGGACAGAACTGGTCGAGGCCTGCGCGCGCGCTGACATCGTCATTGCCGACCGCCGGCTCCCGCGCGGCTGCACCCCGCGCTGGCTCAAGCTCGACCCCTGGACGCTCGCCCCCATGGGCGGTGCGCTCATCCGTATCGACCCGCGCCGCCTTGTCCCCGGCCGTGACCCACGCGATCGCCACCCCTGGATTGTAACCCGCCGGCGCTCAGCCGCTTAGCGCGTGCCAAGCGGGGCCTGCGTTCCAGTTCTTGGAGACTCCATTGCTCCGATCATGGATCGCGCGCATCCCAGGGCCGACCATCGCCAGCGTCGCGCTAAGTGACTCCGGCCGTCACCCGAAACCCGCAGCAGTCGAGAACCGAGCGCGGCTGCCAGTTTCCAATGCTTAGGGTGCCAACTACCCCCTCAATGATAGCGCCGCAGCAGCCCGGCCAGCCGGCCCTGGATGCGCACCTGGTTCGCATCATAGATCTGTGGTTCATAGGCGCTGTTGGCCGGATCGAGCCGGATGCGGCGTCCCTCATGGTGGAAATATTTGAGCGTGGCTTCGTTCTCGTCGATCAGCGCCACGACGATCTGCCCGTCGCGTGCTGTCTCTGTGCGCTGGATAAGCGCGAAATCGCCGTCGAAGATGCCCGCCTCGACCATGGAGTCGCCGGAAACTTCCAACGCATAATGGTCGCCCGCGCCGAGCAGCGCGGCGGGGACCGGCAGCATGGCCGTGCTCTCCAGGGCCTCGATGGGCATGCCGGCGGCGATGCGCCCATGCAGCGGGATTTCGATCACATCGTTGGCAGCAATGGGCAAACCCCGCCCGGACGCACCGGCCGTCTTGGGCCGTGCCGTGCCAATGGGCGTCGGCATGGCGGACGCTTGTGCCGTGCTTGTGCCGTCAGGCAGCTTCACGATCTCCAGCGCACGCGCGCGATTGGGCAGGCGGCGAATGAACCCGCGCTCCTCCAGCGCACTGATGAGCCGATGGATGCCGGATTTGGACTTCAGGTCCAGCGCGTCCTTCATCTCCTCGAAACTGGGTGAAATCCCACCCTGGTCGAGATGCTCCTTGATGTACATGAGAAGCTGCTGTTGCTTCGACGTCAGCATGGCGGTCCCCTGCCTTATGGAACGGACAGGGAACGTGTAGGGAACGAAGTGCGGCTGGTCAAGGGGGGGTGCGGGCCTCCTAGGCGCCGGGCGTGGGCTTGGTCTCTGCCGGAGCAACTGGGGACTCTCCCTGCGCCGGGGGCGCGGAGGCCGGTTGCGCCACGAGCGGCGCCGCGCTGGCCGGCGCCGGGCCGGCCAAAGCCACCGGCAGGGCTTCGCGCGTGTGCGCCATTAACTCCCGTCCTTGCGGAATGGTGCCGCTCTTGCCCGTCACGAAGCCCGCGAACACACCCACGGCGAGGACGGTGCCCACGGTGGCGACGGTATTGCCTTCCCCTTCCTGACGATAGTGGCCGGAGAGCGGGATGCGCTGCCCGCCGACCTCGACATATTCGATGTCGATCTCCATCTTGCCGGACTTGCCGAAAGCGCCCTTGTTGGTGAGCCAGGTGATCCGGCCCACGCCACGACTGCCCTTGGGAATGACCACATAATTGCCAAGCATCACGTCATGGGTGACGCTCATCCCGAAGGTGTCGCCCTCGCGCCAGCGCTTGCCCTTGGTGGTGACGGTGTCGTTCATGGCGAGCAGAACTTCGGTATTGGCCGGCAACACCGTGGCGGGTACCGTCTGCGGGGCGACGGCGAGAGGCACCGGCGCCGGGACAGGCGCCATCGCCGGGGCTGTGGGTGCGCTCTGCACGCTGGGGTCCTGCGCCCAAGCGGCGGTAGACGATGCCGCAAGCAGCAGCATCATGGCCAATGTCTTCATCCTCATTCTCCCCCAAAAGCGGTCGGTCCCGCCGGTCGGCAAGGGCCCTAGAACAAGGCGAGACCGGCATGCGCGCCGGACAAACACCGGATCGGACGGAAATGCCTGGCCGATGGCGGGCGCGGGGCAGAGGAGCGCGCCATTCGATACGGGGCGGGATCGCCGGCCGCGCGCACACCGGGCATGTGCAGCCCACGACGCCGTCGTGAGGGCGCGGCCTCGTTTCCCTCATTTCGGATCAGATGGATGCGCTGGCCTTTAGCCGAGTCCCAGTGTGCTACGGTCCAGCACCTCGACCAGGTCGCCCACCTGCGCTGCCGGCGATCCGGCAGGCCGGTGAATGAGTCCGTCGGCCAGAGCGGCGGCATGCATGGCTGCGCTGTCCTGAAAGGCGAGCGGGCTCGCCTGACCGGCATCCAGCCGGGCGCGGACGAATTCGGCGCGCTTGCCGGTCGCGGGCATGGGCGCCCCCAACGGCAGGCGTTGCGGGGCGGGCAGGGGCGCGGCGGAGCCCGCGAGGTGGCGCAGCAGCGGTAGCAGGAACAGGGCACCCGTCACCATGGCGGAGACCGGATTGCCGGGAAGGCCCAGAAAGATCGTGCCGCCGAGCCGTCCGACGATGAGCGGCTTTCCCGGCCGCATCGCGATGCGCCAGAAGTCGATGGCGCCGCCGGCCGCCTCGAGCGCGGGGCGGACCAGATCGTGATCTCCGACCGAGGCCCCGCCCGAGGTGACAAGCACATCGGCTCCGCGCGCCGCCTCGATTGCGGTGGTGATTGCGTCGAGGTCGTCGCCCACCATCTGTTCTGAGGCGATGACTGCCCCCGCGCCTTCCGCCATGGCGCGCAGCATCACGCCGTTGGAGGCGGGCAGCTTGCCGGGCGGGCACGGGGCACCGGGCGGCACCAGTTCATCGCCGGTGGACAGGATGGCGACACGCGGCCGCGCGCGCAGCGGCAGCACGCCA
>DASRXY010000011.1:0-3750 GCA_035654035.1 Sphingobium sp.
CAGCTCGTGGCCTCCGACTATCTCGATCGCGCGCAGGCGCAGGGCAATCGCTACAATGAGGCCATGGTGCAGGCGGTCCGGCGCATGCAGGCGGATTACGGCATCGCGCCCGACGGAATCGTGGGCGGCGGTGTGATCGAAATCCTCAATCTTTCCGATGCCGATCGCGCCCGCGCCATCGCCGTGGCGCTGGAGCGGCTGCGCTGGCTTGAGCGCGAGCCGCCGGCGACACGCATCGATGTCAACATCGCCGCCGCGCAGCTAAGTTACTGGCGAGAAGGGAAAATCGTCGACAGGCGCAAGGTGGTGGTCGGCAAGCCCGGCAACGAGACGCCGCAGCTTGGCTCGCCCATCTATCGGCTCGTGGCCAACCCCACCTGGACAGTGCCTCGCTCCATCGAACGCAAGGAAATTGCCGACAAGGACGAGGCCTATCTGCGCCGCAACAACATGGCCTGGCAGGACGGCTGGATCGTCCAGCAGCCCGGACCGCAAAATTCGCTCGGGCTCGTCAAGTTCGACATGAAGAACGATCATCAGATCTACCTGCATGACACGCCGGCCAAGGCGCTGTTCGACGAGGTGCAGCGCCAGCGCAGCCATGGCTGCGTGCGCGTGGACGATGCGCTCGGCTTTGCGGAGCTTCTGGCGCGGGATGAAGGCGTACTGGACGCCTGGAACCGGGCGCGCGCAAGCGGCGAGGAGAGCTTCGTGCCGTTGCCCAGGGAGATCCCCGTTCGGCTTTTCTACCAGACGGTGCTGCTCGACGAGGCAGGCGAGCCGGTGATCCGCGCCGACCCCTACGGCTGGAACGAGCGCGTCGCAGTGGCGCTCGGCTTCCCGGCGCGGGAGGATATGCGCTTTCACCCGTCCACCTCCGACGTGGGACCGTGACGCCGTCTGCGCGCCCCTGGCGCTGAACGTTCCGTCGATCTCCTCCACTCGTCGCATCCAGAGGTGCGGCAAGCGTGGAAATCCGTGCCGCCCTTTAAGCCCCGCGCCGCCATGTTATATGTTGGGCATGGCAAATCACCCGTTTCGCCTCGACCGGCGCATGGTGCTGCTCGGCGGCGCCGCCGTCGCGACGGCCGCCCTCACGCGCTCGGCATCGGCAATCTCTCACCTGGGCAGCCCAGTACCCGAAGCGGGCGGCAGCCGTCTTGCGCCGCCGCCTGCGTCGACGCCGCCCTTGCCGGCGGCGCCCCGCATCACCGCGCCAGGCGTCCACCCGGCGCTCCTGCGCGGCGCGCTCGATGCGCTCGCCATCCACGCCGCGCGCATCCCGCATCGGGACCGCATCGCCATTGTCGATTTCAGTGCGCCCTCCTCGGAGCGGCGACTGCATTTCCTGGATGTGGCGAGCGGCGCGACGTCGAACCTGCTCGTTACGCACGGCTCCGGCTCGGACCCGCGTCATACGGGATTTCTACAGCGTTTTTCCAATGATTTCGGCTCCAACGCCTCCAGCGAAGGCGCGTTCGTGACCGACGCTTATTATGTCGGCAAGCACGGCCGCTCGCAGCGGCTCATCGGCCTCGATCCCACCAACTGCAATGCGCTGGATCGCGCCATCGTGGTCCACGGCGCCTGGTATGCAAATGCCGACATGATCCGCACCCACGGCAAGCTCGGCCGCAGCCAGGGCTGCTTTGCGGTGGGCGAGCAGGAACTGGACACGATGTTCGGCTATCTGGGCGAGGGCCGACTGATCTACGCCGCGAAGGTATAGAAAGTTCCATTTTTGGGTGGAGTCTGTCCGGTGCTCCGGTGCGCGGGTAGAAGCACCGGCCCGGCAGGAGGGCGCCGCCGCCCCGGGCTCCTGCCTGCGCAGGAGCACTGGTAGCGCTGAGGAGGTGGCGACTTGTGTGGGGGGCGGGGCGCGCCGCGCCCGCTCAGTGCACTTCCGTATGCGCCTGGGTGGTCCCGGCGGTGGGTGCCTCGGCTGCGTTGCCGGTGGGGTTGCCATTGGGGCCCTGAATCTGGGCATCGACGAGGATGCGGTCGCCGTTCGAGAAGGTGAGCTTGAACTGGATCTTGCCCGCCGCGATCGCCTGGGGATTGATCGTCCACAGCATCAGGTGCTTGCCGCCGGGCGCAAAGGCGACGGTGGCGCGAGCGGGGACTTCGACGCTGTCGATGGCCTTCATCGATGCCATGCCGCCCTGGCCGCTCATGCTTTCGTGCATTTCCAGCCGCACTGCCGCGTCCGTCTCCACCGCGCGCAGCGTGACCGGCTGCTCGCCGCCATGGATGGTGAAATAGCCCGCCGCCGGATTGTCCGGATTGGGATTGAGGCGGACATAGGCGCCGTCGACGTAGAGCGGCTTCTCCTTGCCGCAGCCCCCCAGCAGTGCGAGCGCGGCGGCGGTGACGACAGGCAGGCCGATTGCGCGGGCCAGTGCGTTCATCTTTCTTCCTCTTTCCTGCGATCCGGCGCGGATTCTAGGCTCCGCAACGTCTTGTGCCAAGCGAAAGCCATCTTATATCCGGCAACGAAGCAGGGGAACTCGTCGGCGCCACGTTGCGGCGGGTCCTCGTAAACCGCTGAAACATTGGGGTTTGAAGAGGAAGATTATGGCGAAGGTTATCGGTATCGATCTGGGCACGACGAATAGCTGCGTCGCGGTGATGGACGGCGGCAAACCCAAGGTGATCGAAAATGCGGAAGGTGCGCGCACCACGCCCTCCATCGTCGCCTTCGCCAAGGATGGCGAGCGGCTCATCGGCCAGCCGGCCAAGCGCCAGGCGGTCACCAACCCGGACAACACCATCTTCGCCGTGAAGCGCCTCATCGGCCGTCGCTTCGACGATCCGATGACCCGCAAGGACATGGAGCTTGTCCCTTACTCCATCACCAAGGGCAACAATGGTGACGCCTGGGTGAAGGCCGGCGGCGAAGATTACAGCCCCTCGCAGATTTCCGCCTTCATTCTCCAGAAGATGAAGGAAACCGCCGAGAGCTATCTGGGCGAGACGGTGACGCAGGCCGTCATCACGGTGCCTGCCTATTTCAACGACGCCCAGCGCCAGGCAACCAAGGATGCCGGCAAGATCGCCGGCCTGGAAGTGCTGCGCATCATCAACGAGCCGACCGCGGCTGCGCTCGCCTATGGGCTTGAGAAGCAGGACGGCAAGACCATCGCGGTCTATGACCTTGGCGGCGGCACCTTCGACATCTCGATCCTGGAGATCGGCGATGGCGTCTTCGAAGTGAAGTCGACCAACGGCGACACCTTCCTGGGCGGCGAGGATTTCGACTCCAAGATCGTCGAATATCTGGCCGAGGGCTTCAAGAAGGAAGAGGGCATCGATCTCACCAAGGACAAGCTCGCGCTCCAGCGCCTGAAGGAGGCGGCCGAGAAGGCCAAGATCGAGCTGTCCAGTGCGCAGACGACCGAGGTCAACCTGCCCTTCATCACCGCCGACCAGAACGGCCCCAAGCATCTGGTCAAGACGATCACGCGCGCCGATCTGGAGCGCCTCGTGAGCGATCTCATCAAGCGCACACTGGAGCCCTGCAAGAAGGCGCTGGCGGATGCCGGGCTCTCGGCCGGCGACATTGCCGACGTGGTGCTGGTGGGCGGCATGACCCGCATGCCGCGCGTGCGCGAAGTGGTGAAGGAGTTCTTCGGCAAGGAGCCGCACACGGGCGTCAACCCCGATGAAGTGGTCGCCATGGGTGCCGCGATCCAGGCGGGCGTGTTGCAGGGCGACGTCAAGGACGTGCTGCTGCTCGACGTCACGCCGCTG
>DASRXY010000012.1:0-24544 GCA_035654035.1 Sphingobium sp.
GAGCATCGCGGACATGTCCGCCATGGGAGCGATGGCGGCCCTGGGCGCCGCCATGGGCGTGGAGTCCAGCCGCGAGGATGCGGACGGCTATGAGCGCACCACCAATCGCGACGGCAATATGCTGGTCGAGAAATGGCGCAACTCGGGCGATGGCAGCTATGGCGCGATGATCGGCAACCGCTTCTTCGTGGAAGCCGAAGGCGCCGTCGAAAGCATCGACGAGCTCAAGGCCGCCGTGGCCCGCATCGACCAGCGCCGGCTCCTCGCGCTCGCGCAATAACCGCGCGGCGGTCGCAAGGACTAGGGAGGCGGCCGGACGATCTCATCCGAGCCGCACCGGCCTTACCAGGCGAGCGCCGTCCCATCATAGGCCATGAAACGGCCGGTTGAGGCGAGATCGAGCCCAGCCAGCACCGCACGGATGCCCCGGGCGCTGTCGGCCGGCTCGATGTCCGCGCCCGCGCCGCCCATGTCCGTGCGCACATAGCCCGGGTGCAGCATCGCGACGGCAATCCCCTCCCCGCGTAGATCGGCGGCGAGGCACTGGAAGACCTTGTTCACCGCCGCCTTGGACGCGCGATAGGCGACGAAGCCCGATGGGCCGCCGAAATCACCGGAATCGAACTGGCCCATGCGGCTGGAGACGACCGCCACCTTGGCGCCCCGGGCAGCGCGCAAATTGGGCAGCAGCGCCTGCGTGACCCGCAGCGGACCCAGCGTATTCACGTCCAGCGTCGACAGGAACCCGGCAAAGTCCATCTCAAAGCCGGTCTGCCGCGCCATGTCGGGCCCAATCACGCCGGCATTGTTGATGAGGAGATCGATGGGCCGACCGGTCAGCGCCTGGGCCAGCGCCGCCACGGACGTATCGCTGGTGACGTCGAGCGGCAGCGCTTCGCCGAGCGCGCCGTCCGCCTTGTCGGCGCCCCGCATCGCGCGGATGACCGTGTCGCCGGCCGCCGCATATTGCCGCGCCAGCTCAAGGCCGATGCCCCGGTTCGCACCCGTGATGAGAATTGTCGCCATCGCTCGCTCTCCCTTCGCGCGTGCAGGCCTTACGCGCTATTGCGCCACTTTGCCGCCATGCAGGCGGATCATGCGGTCCATGCGTGCGGCCAGCCGCTCATTATGCGTGGCGATGAGGGCAGCGGAGCCCTGCTCGCGCACCAGCCGCACGAATTCGTCGAGCACCACATCGGCCGTGCGCTCGTCGAGATTGCCGGTCGGCTCATCCGCCAGCACCAGCGCCGGCCGATTGGCGAGCGCGCGGGCAACGGCCACGCGCTGCTGCTCGCCCCCCGAAAGCGCGCTGGGCTTGTGGTCGAGCCGCTCGCCCAGCCCGAGGCTGCCAAGCAGCGCGCGCGCACGCTCGCGGGCCTCCCGCTCGTTGGCGCCGAAGATGAGCTGCGGGATGACGACATTCTCCAGCGCCGTGAAATCGGGCAGCAGATGATGAAACTGATAGACGAAGCCCAGCTTCTCGCGACGCAGGCGCGTGCGCCCGTCATTGCTCTCCTGCGCGGCTTCCACGCCGGCCAGGCGGATCGAACCCTGATAGCCACCCTCCAGCAGACCCACCGCCTGGAGCAAAGTGGACTTTCCCGAACCCGAGGGGCCAAGCAGCGCCACGATCTCGCCCGGCGCGATGCGGAGGTCCACGCCGCGCAACACCTCGATCTCGGTGTCGCCCTGGCGGAAGCTGCGGGTAAGACCCGTGACGGCAAGCACATCACTCATAGCGCAGCACCTCCACCGGATCGGTACTGGCCGCCTTGAAGGCCGGATAGAGCGCCGCGAGGAACGAGAGACCGATTGCCATCAGGCAGATGCCGGTGATCTCGAGCGGATCGGGCTTGGACGGCAGATCGGTGAGGAAACGGATAGACGGATCCCAGATGCGCTGGCCGGTCATTGCCTGCACGCCATCGAGCAGGCCCTGGCGGAAATGCAGGAGGACGGTGCCGAGCACCAGTCCGGCGAGCGTGCCCAGCGTGCCGATGGCAAGGCCCACCGTCACGAAGATGCGCAACAGGCTGCGCCGCGTCGCGCCCATGGTGCGCAGGATGGCGATATCGCGCTTCTTCGCCCAGACCAGCATGATGAGCGAGGAGAGGATGTTGAACACCGCTACCAGGATGATGAGCGAGAGGATGACGAAGGAAACGACACGGTCCACCTGAAGCGCCTCGAACAAGCTGGCGTTCATCTGCCGCCAGTCGATCACCACGCCCCGGTTCTCGATCTTGTCGGCCAGCGGGGCGAGAATATCGGCGACCTTGTCCGGATTGGTGGTCTGCACTTCGACCATGCCGACCTGCCCGTCCATCAGCAGCAGCGTCTGCGCGTCCTGCATGGGCATGACCACGAATGCATCATCGAAATCATAGATGCCGATTTCGAAAATGGCGCCCACTTCATAGGCGATCTGGCGCGGCATCGTTCCGAACGGCGTCGAGCGACCGGCGGGATTGAGGATGCTGAGCGTCTGCCCCAACGTAATGCCAAGTTTGCTGGCCAGCCGCGAGCCGATGGCAACCTTGCCGCCGCCGGGTGTAATCGCGTCCAGCGAACCGCTCACGATCTTGTTCTTGAGCGAAGGATTGTCCCGAATGTCCGCGACCGTCATGCCGCGCACGATGACGGCTTCGGCGCCACCATTATAGGTAGCGAGCAGCGGCTTCTCGATAAGCGGAGTGGCGCTGGTGACGCCGGGTGTCGCTCGGGCCTGTCGGGCGATCTCCTCCCAGTTGGATAGCCGCCCGTCATAGCCCTGAATTACGGCATGGCCATTGAGGCCCACCAGCTTGTCAAACAGTTCGGCGCGGAAGCCGTTCATCACGCTCATCACGACAATGAGCGCGGCGACGCCCAGCATCACGGCGATAAGGCTGATCGCGGCGACGAGGAAAATGAATCCCTCGCCCTTGCCGGGCATCAGATAGCGCCGGGCGATCATCTGTTCGTAGCGGGAGAGGATCATGGCGCTCCGGGTTCGCCTGAGGGACGGCAATCCCCTGTATGGCGCGGCCGGGAGACTGGCAAGAGGCTGCAAGTCCCGGGCGGATATGTTGCGGAATTGGCACAGCCGTTCATGCAATTGAAAGGTTAGGGCAGTTGGGCCGTGACAGCGACGAATGGCTCTTTTAGCTCTGTGAGCGAACAATGGCTTGTCATAGCAGGGCCGTGGTTCAGGGATGCCAGCCATCCGCACTCCAGCTTGAGGGGGCCAGGAGAGCGTGAAGCCGGCACCAAGGGGGAGACGATTTTTTCGTCCACGGGCGCCCGGACTGGCAACAGTCTGGGCGCTTAGTCTTTAGGCCCTGCGTCGTTGTGCGCCCTTTCTTCGTTTCCTTGGGTCGACGCGGCCGCACTCCCTCGCTTGCATGATCCGCCGCGCTTCGGCGCCTGCGCCGGTTTCCCCCTGATTCCTGCGCCGCCCGATCGCCGCCCCTACCCCTCTTGAAACCCTGCTGTCCGCACACATCTCTATGGCATCCGGTCGCCGCATCATGGGACCGGATGGTGAACCGGGCGCCTGATCGGGCCCGGGCATCGCACTCAAACACGCTCCTATGGAGGATTTGACTCATGCGTAGCAGTTTCGACCTGACCCCCTATCGTCGTTCCACCGTGGGCTTCGACCGCCTGTTCGATCTCATCGAGAACAGTGCGCGGCTCCAGCAGACCGACAATTATCCGCCCTTCAACATCGAGCGCGTGAGCGAGGATCGCTACCGTGTGACGCTCGCCGTCGCCGGCTTCAAGGCGGACGAGATCGACATCACCGCCCAGCAGAACCTGCTCCAGATCACCGGCCGCAAGGAAGAGACGAGCGAGGAGGACCGCGCCCGCTTCCTGCACCTGGGCATCGCCAACCGCAATTTCGAACGGCGCTTCGAGCTTGCGGACTTCGTACGGGTTGAGAATGCCGAGCTTGCTGACGGTCTCCTTACCGTCGAACTCGTGCGCGAGGTGCCCGATGCCATGAAGCCGCGCAAGATCGCCATCAACGGCAAAGGCGCCGTGATCGACCTGGGCGGCGAGAAGGACAAGGACGCCGCCTGATCCAATCCACCTGGTCGACAATCCCCGTCGACTGGCAGAAGCGAGGGCGTCCGGGAGACCGGGCGCCCTTTTGTTCATCCCGGTCGCGCCAGCATTCAATCGGCCGGCTGCCTGCCCGCAGCCGTGCCAACCAATCGCAGCATCCACGCGCACTTGCTCGCCCTCGCCGGATGGCCCAAGCATCCGCAGGCCCTCGCCCTCAAACGCGCCTTCCGCGCGATCCGGGGGACACACGCTCCCTGCGCCAGAATCGTCCCGTTCTGGATTTGAACCATCAGGCGTTGCTGCGAAAGCAGGAGCCCCGGGGCAATCAGGGCCTTCGAGCCCGCTGCTCCCGCTTGCGCAGGCGCACGAACTCGAACGGGTCAGACCAGCCGGCTCTGCTTGACCGCCGCAGCGATGAAGCTGGCAAAGAGCGGATGCGGATCGAACGGCTTGGACTTCAGCTCCGGATGGAACTGCACGCCGACGAACCAGGGATGGTCCGGCCGCTCAACGATCTCGGGCAGCGTGCCATCCGGCGACAGACCGGAGAAGAGCAGCCCAGTGGATTCCAGCCGGTCGCGATAGCCCATATTGACTTCCCAGCGATGGCGGTGCCGCTCGCTGATGCTGTTGGCGCCGTAGATCTGCGCGACATGGCTGTTGGGCGAGAGCCGCGCCTCATAGGCGCCCAGCCGCATGGTGCCGCCCAGATCGCCCCCGGCCTCACGCTTCTGGAGTCCTTCCGGGCTCATCCACTCGGTGATGAGGCCCACGACCGGCTCGCTCGTCGGGCCGAATTCGGTGGAGCTGGCTTCCGGCGTATCGCAGAGGTTCCGCATGCCCTCGATGCAGGCCATCTGCATGCCGAAGCAGATACCGAAATACGGCACCTTGCGCTCGCGGGCGAAGCGGATCGAGGCGATCTTGCCCTCTGCCCCGCGCGAGCCGAAGGCGCCGGGCACGAGAATGGCGTGCATCGGCTCCAGCTTCGCGGCGATGTCGCTGTCCGGCTGCTCGAACAACTCGGCATCGATCCAGTGGATGTTGACTTTCACCCGGTTGGCGAGGCCGCCATGGATCAGGGCCTCGTTGAGGGATTTGTAGGCATCTTGCAGGCCGACATATTTGCCGACAACGCCCACGGTCACCTCGCCCTCGGGATTGTCGTAGCGGTCCATGATGTCGAACCAGCGCGTCAGATCCGGCAGCGGCCCGGCTTCCAGGCCGAAGGCGCGCAGCACTTCCTCGTCCAGCCCCTCGGCATGATATTGCGCGGGGACGGAGTAGATGTTGGGCGCATCAAGCGCCGGGATCACGGCTTCCTTGCGGACATTGCAGAACAGCGCGATCTTGGCCCGTTCGCTGTCCGGCAGCGGCTTCTCGCAGCGGCACAGCAGAATGTCCGGCTGGATACCGAGCGATGTCAGCTCGCGCACGCTGTGCTGCGTGGGCTTGGTCTTCAGCTCGCCGGCGGCGGCGATATAAGGCACCAGCGTCACATGCACGAAGATGCACTGATCGCGCTTCAGCTCGTTCTTGAGCTGGCGCATCGCCTCCATGAACGGCAGGCTCTCGATGTCGCCCACCGTGCCGCCGATCTCGCACAGCACGAAATCGACATCGTCCGTATCAGCGAGAGCGAACTTCTTGATCTCGTCGGTGACGTGCGGGATCACCTGCACCGTCGCGCCCAGATAGTCGCCGCGCCGCTCGCGCTGGATGATGGTCTGGTAGATGCGCCCCTGCGTGACGTTGTCGCCCTGGTGCGTGGGCACGCCGGTGAAGCGCTCATAGTGGCCCAGGTCGAGATCCGTCTCCGCGCCGTCGTCCGTCACATAGACTTCGCCATGCTGATAGGGCGACATAGTGCCGGGATCGACGTTCAGATAAGGGTCGAACTTGCGGATGCGCACGCGGTATCCACGCGCCTGGAGCAGGGCGGCAAGCGATGCCGCCATGAGACCTTTTCCAAGCGAGGAGACCACGCCGCCGGTGATGAAGATGAACCGCGCCATGGGAGGAGAGGCTTAAGCTGTTCTCGCGTGAATGGGCAAGCGGACGAATCCACTTGCGGGAAAAATATTTTTAGCGGCGCCTTACTGAAGCGGGACGGTCTGATCGCTCGCGGGCGCCGCCTGGTTCGCCGCGCCAGCCAGCGGATCGCCGGTCTGCGCCGGCGTCTGAAGATCGGCCGTGCCGGTCTTGCCGACCAGCGAGGTATCGATGCCCTGCCCGCGATGCTGCGTCGCCGCCAGCGCGGCCAGCACGATGCTGAGCCCCACGAAGGCCACGGCGAGCACGGCGGTGATCCGCGTCAGGAAATCGCCCGCGCCGCGCGCCGACATGAGCCCCGAGGGGCTGCCGCCCATGCCCAGGCCACCACCTTCCGAACGCTGCATCAGAATGACCGCGACCAGCACGAAGGCGATCACGGCCTGAACGACGAGAAGGAAAGTGAAAAGCATAGAGGATGCGGACCTGCAAGCGTGTCGAGACAGCGCCTTTAGCGCCGAAGTCCCGCGGGGGTCAACCTCCGCGGCGGCAACCTGCCGGAGCGGCGTGCTCCACGGCCGCCTGAACTCAGCGGGCCGCCCCGCAGGCACGGGTCGCCGCGAATGAACCGCCGACGCGGGATCGCCCGTGCGCGACGACAGTTTGGAGCGCTGGCCAAGTCATGTGCCTGAAACAACGGAGACAATATGAGAAGATCAAGAGGGGGCGCACTTCTTTCCACCACGGTCATCGCTGCAATGCTGCTGGGCGGATGCGCCAGCAAGAAGTTCGTGCGCGAGCAGATTGCCGTGGTCCAGCAGCAGCAGCAAGGCGTGGATAGCGGCCAGGATACGCGCATCACCAAGGCGGACGACACCGCCAATGAAGCGCTCCGGCGCGCCGATGCGGCCGGCAAGCTCGCGGAAGGCAAGTTCAACTATTCGGTGGTGCTGAGCGACGCGAGCGTCAAGTTCCCGGTCGACAAGTCGGCTCTGTCTGACGAAGCAAAGGCCAAGCTTGCGCAGCTTGCGAGTCAGCTCAAGGCGGACAACAAGAACGTCTATCTGGAAATCCAGGGCTTCACGGACAGCACCGGGTCTCCGGACGCCAATCTGCGGCTGGGCGAAGCCCGGGCCAAGGCGGCCTATCGCTATCTCCACGAGCAGGGCGTCCCCGCCGGACGGATGGCGACTATCTCCTATGGCGAGGAACATCCCGTTGCGCCGAACAATACGCGGCAGGGCCGCGCCGAGAACCGCCGCATCGCCGTCGTCGTCCTGAACTGACGGACGCCCGATCGATCACGCATCGATCGGAAAGCAAAACTCTCCGGTTCGTGGGGAACCGGAGGGCTTCCTTTTTCCATCGCGGATGACGCGCGCGGGCGGTCAGGCGGCTTCCGCCTTGCCCTCCTCGGCCGGCGCCAGGCGGATCAGATAGTCGAAGGCGGAAAGCGCCGCCGTCGACCCCTGCCCCATGGCGATGACGATCTGCTTGTAGGGCACGGTCGTGGCATCGCCCGCCGCGAAGATGCCCTCGCGCGATGTCTGGGCGCGGGCATCCACCTCGATCTCGCCGCGCGGCGTGAGCGCAACGGTGTCGCCCAGGAACTCCGTGTTCGGCACCAGACCGATCTGCACGAAGACGCCAGCCAACTCGACCACATAGGATTCGTTGCTCTCGCGGTCCTTGTAAGTGAGGCCCACCACCTTCTCGCCATCGCCCAGCACCTCGGTCGTGAGCGCGGAGGTGATGACAGTGACGTTAGGCAGGCTGTAGAGCTTGCGCTGGAGCACAGCGTCGGCCCGCAGCGCCTTATCATATTCGATCAGCGTTACATGCGCGGTGAGGCCGGCCAGATCGATGGCTGCTTCCACGCCGCTATTGCCGCCGCCGATCACCGCGACGCGCTTGCCCTTGAAGAGCGGACCATCGCAATGCGGGCAATAGGCCACGCCCTTGTTGCGATACTCATCCTCGCCGGGCACGTTCATCTGCCGCCAGCGCGCGCCGGTGGCGAGGATGACCGCACGGGCCTTGAGCGTGGCGCCGCTCTCCAGCTCCACCGAGGCATAGCCGCCCGGCAACGCTGCCGGCACCAGCTTCTTCACGCGCTGCACGTTCATCACGTCGACGTCATAATCCTTGACGTGCGCTTCCAGCGCGGCCGCGAGCTTGGGCCCTTCGGTATGCGGCACCGAGATGAAATTCTCGATGGACATGGTGTCCAGCACCTGCCCGCCGAAACGCTCGGCGACGACGCCGGTGCGGATGCCCTTGCGCGCGGCATAGATGGCCGCAGCGGCACCAGCCGGTCCGCCGCCGACCACGAGCACGTCGAAGGGCTCCTTGGCGGCGATCTTCTCGGCGGCACGGGCGACAGCGCCCGTATCCAGCTTGGCGAGGATCTGCTCGATATCCATGCGGCCCGAGGAGAACTCCTCTCCGTTCAGGAACACCGTCGGCACGGCCATCACCTTGCGGCCATCGACCTCGTCCTTGAACAGCGCGCCGTCGATGGCGACGTGGCGAATGCGCGGATTGAGCACGCTCATCAGGTTCAGCGCCTGCACCACATCCGGGCAGTTCTGGCAGGAGAGCGAGAAATAGGTCTCGAAGAGGAAATCGCCCTCCAGTGCCCTCACGGACTCGATGACCTCGTCACTCACCTTGGGCGGATGGCCGCCCACCTGGAGCAGCGCGAGCACCAGCGAGGTGAACTCATGGCCCATCGGCAGGCCGGCGAAGCGCACCGAAATGTCGGTGCCCGCACGGCGAATAGCGAAGCTCGGCTTGCGGGCGTCACCATCGTCAGCAGCCACGCTCACCTTGTCGGAGAGGGCTGCGATGTCGTCGAGCAGGCCGCGCATCTCCGCCGACTTGGGGCTGTCGTCGAGCGCGGGAACCAGCTCGATCGGCTGGCGGATATTGGCCATATAGGCCTGCAACTGGCTCTTGATATTGGCGTCCAGCATGAGGGGGCTCCCGTAATTGGAAGGTGAAGGGGATCTGGCGGGGGGTGCCGGCTCCGGGACGGTGAAGTCCCGGAGCGGCGAAGGTCGTCAGCGGGTCAGATCTTGCCGACGAGGTCGAGCGAGGGCGCGAGCGTCTTCTCGCCTTCTTCCCACTTGGCCGGGCAGACTTCGCCGGGGTGGCTCACCCAGTATTGCAGCGCCTTGATCTTGCGGAGCAGCTCGGCCGCGTTGCGGCCCACGCCCTCCGGGGTAATCTCGACGAGTTGGATCGTGCCCTCGGGATCGACGACGAACGTGCCACGGTCGGCCAGGCCGACGCCTTCGCGCAGGACCTGGAAGTTGTTCGAGAGGCTGTGGTTCTGGTCGCCGAGCATGTAATAGTTGATCTTGCCGATGGCCGGCGAGGTGTCATGCCACGCCTTGTGGCAGAAATGCGTGTCGGTCGACACCGAATAGACCTCGACGCCCATGCCCTGAAGCGTGGGGTAGATGTCGGCCAGATCTTCCAGCTCCGTCGGGCAGACGAAGGTAAAGTCGGCGGGATAGAAGAAGAAGACGGCCCACTTGCCCTTCACGTCCGCATCGGTGACGTCGATGAACTTGCCGTCCTTGAAGGCAGTCGCCTTGAACGGCTTGATGGTGGTGTTGACGAGATTCATGATGTCTCCCTTGCGTTGAATTGAGCCAGCTAGATAGCCGAAGCTCCGTTAAAAAGGAAATTGATAAGTATGGCGCCACTGATCGCATAATTCGATCAATGCGCAGCCGGTCGCTTCGCGCGCCGTCGCCAGGGAAAACGATTGCTGGAAAGGCCGGTTCCGGTCACTTCGCCGGCTAGCCCGCCGGCCCGTCGTCGCCAGATGGCCTCTTCGATCGCGAAGCAACTCGTGCTCCTGCTTTCGCAAGAGTACTCAGCTCAGTGGAGAGCACAGCGCCGCCCCGGTGGTCGCCCCTCACCCGTGGAAGTAATCGTAAACCGCCTGCGCCACGCCCGAGGAGACGCCGGGCGCCCGCTGCAAATCCTCCAGGCTGGCATTGCGCACCGCGCGCGCCGTGCCGAAATGCATGAGCAGCGCTTTCTTGCGCGCCGGGCCGATTCCGGGCACCTCGTCCAGCGAGCTGACCGTGGCGGCCTTGGCGCGCTTCTGCCGGTGCGCGCCGATGGCGAAGCGGTGCGCCTCGTCGCGCAGCCGCTGGAGATAGAACAGCACCGGATGGTTGACCGGCAGCGTGATCTCACGCCCGTCGAGCAGGTGGAAGACCTCCCTGCCCTCGCAGCCATGATGCGGCCCCTTGGCGACCCCCACCATCGGCACATCCTCGATGCCCATGTCCTCCAGCACCTTGCGCGCAGCATTGAGCTGGCCGCGCCCGCCGTCGACGAGCACCAGGTCCGGCCATTCGTCGGTCTCGCGGTCCGGGTCTTCCTCCTGCGCGCGGGCGAAGCGCCGCTCGAACACCTCGCGCATCATCGCGAAATCGTCGCCCGGCACGGTCTCCGCCCGCTTGATGTTGAACTTGCGATAGGCGTTCTTGCGGAACCCCTCCGGCCCCGCGACGATCATGGCGCCGAGCGCATTGGTGCCCTGGATGTGGCTGTTGTCGTAGACCTCGATGCGGTCCGGCGGCCCTTCCAGCGCGAACAGATCGGCCATTTCAGCCAGCACCTTACCCGTCGCGCTGCTCTCGGCCTGGCGCCGCTCGAGCGCTTCCACGGCATTGCGCTGCGCCTGGCGGATCAATCGTATCCGCGCCCCGCGCTGCGGCACCTCGATGCGCACCTTGCGGCCAATGCGCTGGCACAGGGCTTCCGCGAGCAGCTCCACTTCCGCCGGCTCCCGGTCGCACAACACCAGCGGCGCGGGCGGCACATCCTCGTAGAACTGCGCCATGAACTGCATCAGCACCTCGTCCTCGCCCACTTCCGCCGTGTGCACGGGGAAGAAGCTGCGGTGCCCCCAATTCTGCCCGCCGCGAATGAAGAAGGCCTGGATGCACATGCCGCCATCCTTGCTGGCGAGCGCGAAGATGTCTGCATCGCCCAGCCCTTCGGCATTGATCGCCTGACTGCCCTGGATGAACGTGAGCGCTTTCAGCCGGTCTCGATAGACGGCCGCCATCTCGTAATCCATTGCCTCGGCGGCGCGAGTCATGGCGTCGCCCAGCTTCTGCTGCACCTTGGTCGATTTACCGCCCAGGAAATCCTGCGCATCCTGCACCAGCTCGTTGTAGCTGGCCTCGTCGATCCGCCCCACGCACGGCGCCGAGCAGCGCTTGATCTGGTAGAGCAGGCAGGGGCGCGAGCGGTTGTTGTAGAAGCTGTCCGTGCAACTTCGCAGCAGGAAGAGCTTCTGGAGCGCATTGAGCGTGCGCCGCACCTGTCCCGCACCGGCGAAAGGCCCGTAATATTGCCCCTTGATCCGCCGCGCGCCGCGATGGAGCTGCACGCGCGGAAAGGCATGGTCCTCGCGCAGCAGGATGAAGGGGAAGCTTTTGTCATCGCGCAGCAACACATTGTACGGCGGCCGGAAGCGCTTGATGAGCTGCGCCTCCAGCAGCAGCGCCTCGGCCTCGCTCTGCGTCGTCACGATGGTCATGCTGCGCGTCTGCGCCACCATGCGCTGAAGGCGGCGCGGCAGCCGGTCGACCTGGGTGTAGTTGGTCACGCGATTGCGCAGCGCGCGTGCCTTGCCGACATAGAGCACATCGCCGCGCGCATCCTGCATGCGATAGACGCCCGGCCGCGTCGGCAGTGTCTTCAGCGTCTCGCGAATCGCGGCGACGCCCGCCTCGATGTCGGGCGTGTCGCTGCCGCGCACGGCATAGGTGGCGCGTTCTTCGTTGAAGCGTTGCGGGGAGGCAGGGCGGTCGACCATCGCGCCCGATGTAGGGGGCCGCGGCAGGCGGAGCAACATGGGCGGTGCGGGTCGGCGCGACGCAGCGGGCGCACCCTCTCCCTCCGAAACGGACCTTTCCCGGGCTTTGCGGTTAACCGCCCTTCAAGGATGACATGGCCCCATGCGCCGCGCGGCGACTGCGCGCAGCAAAGGGGGAAGATGCAATGGAACTGGAAGCGAGACTCAACGATCTGGCCAAGGTGGTGCGCGATCACCGCGAAGTGCTGCTAACGGAAGAGGCGGCCAAGAACGCGCTGGTCATGCCCTTCCTTCAGGCGCTGGGCTACAATGTATTCAACCCGGCTGAGGTGGTGCCGGAGTTCACATGCGACGTGGGCATCAAGAAGGGCGAAAAGGTCGATTACGCCATCCGCATGGACGAGCGCATCACCATGCTGGTGGAGTGCAAGCCGGCCCATGCGGACCTGAGCATCAACCACGCCTCGCAGCTGTTCCGCTATTTCTCCGTGACGGAGGCGCGCGTCGCCATCCTCACCAATGGCGTGACGTATAAATTCTTCGCCGATATCGACCAGCCCAACAAGATGGACGAAAAGCCCTTCTTCACCTTCGAGCTGGAGACGGCCCGCAAAGCGGATCTACGCACATTGGCCGCCTTCGCGAAAGGCAGCTTCGACATCGAGCGCATCCTGGCGGAAGCGAGCCATCTCAAGATGCAGAGCCTCGTCGCCAAGGAACTGGAAAAGGAATTCGCCGAGCCTTCGGAGGATTTCGTCCGCCTGATCGCCAAGCGTATTCATCAGGGCCACCTCACCCAGCCGATCAAGGATAATTTCAGGACGCTGATTGCCACCTCGATCAACGCGCTGGTCCGCGACAAGGTGAATGAGCGGCTGACCTCGGCGCTCAATGTTTCCAATCCCATCGAGCCGGAGCAGGATCAACCGGACGCGGGGAGCGAGGAAGACGGCATCGTCACAACGCAGGACGAGATCGACGGTTTCAACATCGTCCGTGCCATTGCCGCGCGCACGATCGATCCCAGCCGGATCGTGATGCGGGACGCCCGCTCCTATTGCGCCATCCTGCTCGACAACAGCAACCGCAAGACCGTCGCCCGGCTGCACTTCAACAGCGCCACGGCCCGCTATCTCGGCTCGTTCGTTGGCAAGGACGAAACACGGCACCCCGTCTTGAAGCCGGTGGACCTCTACCAGTTCGAAGCGGAGATCACGGCGCGCCTGGCCGAACTGGCGACCTGACGGGCGGCGATCTCGCGCGCGTTACCAGACAAGCAAAAGGCCGGACTGGTCGCCCAGCCCGGCCTTTTTTTTGCGTTTGCGCCTGCCTCGCCGCTCAGTGAGCGATCTTGCCGATGGTTTCGTCAATCAGGGCCTTGTCGGCCTTGGCATCATGAACCTGGCCGATCAGCGCGGCCGCAGCGGTCGTCGCGGAATGTGCGGCGCGGGCACGCAGATCAGCGACTGCGGCGCGTTCCGCGGCGGCGATCTTGTCTTCCGCCATCTTCTGGCGACGGACGATCAGCGCCTCGGCATCGGCCTGGGCGGTCTTGATGAGATCGGCCGCTTCCTCCTCGGCCGCGGCGCGCATCGCCTCGGCATCCTTGGCCGCGGTGGCGATCTTCGCCTGATACTCCGCCTTCAGGGCCTCGGCCTCGGCGCGCAGCTTCGCGGCTTCGTCGAGCTGGGTGCGAATTTCGGCGATCTTGCCGTCCAGCGCCTTGCCGATGGCACCGGGCACTTTCTTTACGACCAGCACGATCAGGAAGACCAGCATGGCGAGGCTGACCAGCGCGCCGCCATTCAGGCCGAACAGCGTCGGACCCGCCTCGTGCGCCGAGGGGCCGCCATGCGATTCGGTCGCGGCGTGAACCTCGCCGCTCAGCGACTGCACCTTGTCGGCCTGATCGAGATTCTGCGCGACCGCCTGGGAGCCGTTATAGGCGGCATCCGCGCGCTCAATGGTTTCGTTGGCCATGTTAAATCGCCGCCTTCACTGCCTGGAGCGCGGTGGCCGCCGGCACTTCGGTCCCGGCCAGCCGGCGCACGATGTCCGCTGCGGCATCCGCCGCCACGCTTTCGATCTCGCCCAGGGCCTTCTGCCGCCCGGCTTCGATCCGCTGCTCGGCCTCCGCCAGCTTCTCGGCGATGGCGGCGTCCACCGTGGCAAGCCGGGCATCCCGGTCCTTGCCGGCCTGTGCCTTGGCTTCGGCCAGTCGGGCCTGGGCCTGAGCGCGCGCCTCGTTCTCACGGGCCCGCCAGTCCGCCTCCAGCACGTCGGCCGCCTCGGAGTTGGCCTTGGCGGCGGCCAGATCGTCCGCGATCTTGTCGTCCCGGCGCTGCACCGTGGACTGGACCTTCGGCACCATGCCGAGGCCGATGACGAAGAACACGAACCCGAAGGTCAGCAGAATCCAGAAGATCTGCGACGAGTAGGTTGCGGCGAGCTGAGCTATCTGAGGCATGTCACCTGTCCGTCACGGCGTCGAGCGGCGTTCCTTTCGGGATCGCCGCTCCGTCCGCCAATATCCGTCCGATCCTGTGCTGGATCAGGCCACGAAGATCAGGATCATCGACACGACGAACGCCAGCAGACCGAGAAGCTCGGCGGCGGCGAAGCCGATGAACAGGCGACCCTGCTGGCCGTCGGCGGCACCCGGATTGCGCAGCGCGCTCTCAAGGAACGAACCGAAGACATTGCCCACACCCAGCGCGGCCATGCCCGCACCGATGGCGGCAAGACCGGCACCGATCAGCTTTGCGGCTTCTGCGTCCATGTCACTTAACTCCTTTTCTAAACTTGCTTGCTTGTTGGTTGAAAACTCAGTGTAAATTCTGTGCTCAGTGCAGATTGACCGCGTCGTTGATGTAGAGCGAGGTCAAGAGCGCGAAGACATAGGCCTGGATCACCGCGACCAGCAGCTCCAGCGCGCTGATGCCTACCATCAGCAGGAAGCTGGGCACGCCGATCATCACGCCCCAGCCCGCGCCGGCATTGCCGCTGTTGATAACGAAGCTGGACAGCACTTCGAGCAGGATATGGCCGGCCATCATCGCGACGAAAAGTCGCAGGCCCAGGCTGAACGGACGCACCATGAACGAGACCAGCTCGATCAGCGGAATGAGCCACAGCAGCCAGCCCGGCGTGCCGTGCGGCACGAAGAGCGAGAAGAAATGCAGGCCATGCCGCCAGAAGCCGACGATGAGCACGATCGAGAAGCTCAGGATCGCGAGCACGCCCGTAGCGGTGAAGTGGCTGGTAAAAGTGAAGGCATGGGCGCCGAACAGGCCGATGGGCAGCATGCCCAGCAGATTGGCGACCAGGATGAACATGAACAGCGAGAAGACATAGGGCACGAACTTCTTGCCCTCGGGCCCCACGCTGGCGCGCAGCAGATTGTCAATGAAGCTGGTCATCGATTCCACGGCCATCTGCCAGCGGCCCGGCACCAGCTCGCGCTTCATGCCCAGCGCCACGAAGACCCACAGAACGACCGCCGCGATCACCATCCACAGCGCGCTGTTGGTGAAGGCGATGTTGTAGCCCCCAAGCGCCCAGTGATCGGTGCCGAACAGCGGCTCGATCGTGAACTGATGCATCGGGTCGATCTTGCCGGATTCTGCCACGTCTGAAGTTCCCAACCTGCCGTCTGCGCTTATGACGAAAGCGCCCCTTATTTGTCAGGACGCTTTGTCGAAATCCTAATGATGTTCCTGAAGGCCACGACAAACCCCAAGAAGAGGAAAGCCAGCAGGAGCCAGGGTGACGTGCCGAACAGCCGGTCGAGGACCCAGCCGATCAACGCGCCGCCGACAGGACTGCCAATCAGTTCCGCAAGCACTCGGTTGCCCAGACGATAGCTCTCGTCCTGGGCCGCTACGGGCGCTGTGCCGGTCCTGACCTTTTCGATCTCCTCGGCCTTCCTCAGCCGCTCTTCCAGCGACTTGATTCGGGTATCCTCGGCGATCGGGTCCTGCCTGGGGTCGGTGTCGCTCATTTCGCCAGCCTCGTCTCGCGTCGCCGTCCGACACGCGTTTCGGTAGCTCAATGGAGCGCCTGGACCTCCCCCGTCAAGGCGCGGCCCGTGTAGAAAGGGCGGCCCGCCAAGTCAACACCGCTGGTGCGGCGCACAAAAGATGCGAAATTCCGCACCCGGCCGCCGCTGAACGAGGCGAATCGCCGCGCGGTCAGTTGCCCGCGCTGGCGCAATAGGCCGGGAGGGCAATGGGGCCGGCGCCCTTCACCTGCCAGTCGCCACCCGGCAGGCGATAAATCTGCCCCTGCGCGACCCGCGACTTGAGCGTCTGGCACCCCGTGGCGGCGGCCACGTCCGCCACCGTGGCGCCCGAGCGCTTGGCGGCAAGATCGGTATAGGCGGCGCGGCGCTTGATGTTGAGCGCATCGACGGCGGCGCGCACATCATTGCTGACGGTGCCCTTGATGCCGAGATAGCCGTCGGCCTGCTCGCCGACGGTGCCGGCGGCCTTGGCGGCGCTGACAACGGCGTCCTGCGCCACGGCAGGCGCAGCAACCAGAGCGCACGCGGCGATCAGCGCGGGCGCGACGAAGCGGTGGATCATGCGTGTCATTCTGGGAACAACTCCGGATTGCTGTCGATCAGTTGCTTGGCGTCCTGCTCGAGGCGGACGACCACTTCCTGCTGGATCTTGACGTTCAGATTGATCTCGATGGGCTTGTCCGGCGCGCGCACCTGAATGCAGCCCGCCAGCGTTGCGGCGGTCAGCATCAGCAATGGGGCGCGCATGTCCGGCCAAGCTCTACTCCTTTGGCTCATTCCTGCTTCCCTTCTAGGTCCTTGTCGCTGTCAGCGGGCTGAACGGCAAGCGCTGTTTGATCCTGCGCGTTCATTTGCCGATCCAGCTCGCTGCGCACCAGCGCGCGCGGATCGGCGAAGCTCGCCGCCGTGCCCAGCAGCCCCCTGAACGGCGCCTCGATCCGTACATTGAACAGGAAAGGCAGGCCCACCAGCGGCCGCGTGAGGAAGGATTTGCTGGCTTCCTCCGACCCGCGATTGACGCCGTTAATACTCACCCGGGTCACAAATTCGCCGTCCAGCGCGCCGTCGAGCTGGAGAGTCAGGCATTTGTAGCCCAGCCGCTTGAGCACATCGAAGGCCATGCGCCCCATGGTGCCGAGCTGCGCATCCGAGACCGGCCCCACATAGGAGAGCAGCCCCGCTTGCCGGGTGGCGTCGCAAGGCGGCACGACATCCTGATCCGTGCCGGTGAAGATGAGCGGCGGCAGGCCCACCTGGCGCGCCACCAGCAATCCGCCCGCCACGCGCCCGCCCTGCGCATCGAAGATCATCGGGAACAGCCCGTCGAACGTGCCGCTGGCATAGATGTTCTCCAGCTCCATCGTTTCGATGAAGGCGCCCGCATCAACGCCGGTCACGCGGAACGTGAGATAGCGGGGCCGGCGCGCATCCAGCTCCAGATCGGCCGGCAACAGTTCCAGCGTGCCCCCGGAGAACGGCCAGCGCCCGCCCTCGATCCGCGCGTGCTCATTGGAGAGCAGCGCATAATCGATGACGCCGTCGAACACATCCACGCCCGCGCTGACCTGCCGCACCGTCAGGCGCTGGTGCGGGGCGCTGCGCAGGCCGAGCAGATCGGTGAAGTGGAGCGTCGTGGCAAAGCCCTGCACCGGGCCGAAAGCGGCGGCGAAATCCATGTTCTGCGTCGAGAAGGTGCCAGTGCTCTGCGTGACGCCTTCGGGCGACCAGCGGATGGTGCCGGACCCCTCGACGGCCCCATCCACCAACTGCACGATGCCCTGCGAGAGCTGCGTCAGATCGTCGGGCTGGAGCGCCTGGCCGAAGCGCAGATCGGTGAGCGTGAAATCGGCCTGTCCCGTGCCGCTACCCAGATCATGCCCAAGAGTGACGGCTGCCACCGGTACACCGCGCCTGGGGCTCACCAGCGTGCCGTCCGCGTCGATGCGGCCGTCGGCGAAGCGCAACCGGGCCGGGCGGACGTCCAGCGGCTCGAAGCGGGCATCGGTTTGTCGATCCGAGACGCGCAGCGTGCCGTCGAGCGTCAAGGCCCCGCTGGCGAAGCGCCATTGGCCGGCGATGGCGCTCTGCTCCAGCGGCACCGCGCCAATCACCGCCGCGCCATCCGCCAGCGTGCCGGCAAAGGCGCCGTCCGGCCCATAAGCGCCTTCCACCGTACCCGCCCGGAGTTGCACGGGCGTGTCGCCGTCCCCGAGTCGCACTGCGAGATCGGCCAGTGTGAACCGGCCGGTATCGAGGCCATAACGCGCACCGCGCAGCGTGACGCGCAGTGGATTGTCGCCGACGGCACCGGTGAGGGTGACATCGGCGGTGCGGACTGCCGAGCTGCCAAGCCCGCACAGATCGATCCGCGCGGGATCGAGCCGGACGCTGGCGGCACGCAGGGAAGACCAGCGCAGCGGCGTGCAGCCACCGGCACCGGAAAGACGGATGGCGCCGTCTGCCCCGACATGCGCGTCCACAGGCAGGGACAAGCCCCGCACCGCACCGTCGCCGATCGGCCCGTCGAGCGAGACGGCGGTGACGAGATGCAGTGCGCCGGCGGCGGTGCGCGTGAAGCGCAGCGGCGTCAGGCCAAGCCGGGCATTGCCGGCACGATAATCGGCCAAGGTCAGCGTACCGGCGAGATCGCCGCCCGGTCGGCTCGCCGCGACCAGCTCCGCCTCCGGCAAGCCGCCGCCTTCGCTGGTGAGGCGTCCGTCAAAGGCCAGTGCGCCGCTCGGCATGGCCAGGGTGACACGACTGCCTTCGGCCAATGCGACATGAGCGCCGCTGGCGGCGGAAAAATCCGCGCCGTTGACGAGCAGTTGCATCGCCGCCCCTTGCCCGCTCAGCCGGCCGCTCACGGTCAGCCGGTTCGCCTGCGCGGCTCCCCGCAGCGCTGCCACCAGCTTGCGCGCCAGCGGCGCGACCGGCATGCCCGCGGCCTGCGCCTCCGCCCGCGCCAGCGTAGCCAGCGACTGCGGCCGCAGCCCCTCGGCCGTCAGCGTGGCGGCATAGCTATAGTCCTGGTCCCGGGCACGGGGACGCACGGCGAACTGACCGCCGAGCTTGAGCGGTCCCGTGGACGCAAAGCCGAGCATGGACCGCTCGGCCGAGAGGGCCGCGCCGCCGCGCAACTCGGCAAGCGAGCCCTTGACCGTGACAAGGCCCGAGAGCCGGCGTGCGACCCGCTCCCCCTGCCGCGCCTCGGCCGCCGCAAGCGCCAGCGCGCCGTCGATTTCCTCCAGCGCCGGATCAGCCCGCAGATCGGCGTCGATGCGGGGCGCGGCGAGCGCGACACCCCGCCCGGCGCAATCGATCGTTCGTGCCGTCACCGGGCCCTTAACCTGCAACCGACCGCCGGCGCTCGCCAGTGCCGTGTCCGCCGTGAGCCGCTCGACCGCGCAACCGCCTGCTCCGAGCCGGGGCGCCACCGCCGCCAGCCGGCCGCGAAAGCCCGAGCGCAGATTGCCGCTGCCTTCCAGCGCAAGCCCGAGCGCGCCGCTGTCTGTCTCCAGCCGCACGCGGATGTCTTCAAGCTCGGTAGTGATGTCGGGCAGTGTGATTTCACCGCCGCCTTCGCTCATCAGCGTGTTGAGACTGCCCAGATCCAGCGCGCCGTTCCGATAGGCCGCCGCCAGCCGCACGCCGTGCGCCCGCACCCGCGCCACGCGCACGCCCGAGAGGCTGTAGCCGAAATCCACTTCCACCCAGCGTGCCGTCAGATCGGGCCGGGCGGGATCGCCCAGCACCAGATTCTCCAGCCGCTGTGTGCGCGGGCCGATGCGCTTGATCTCGTAGCTGCCCTGCACGCCCTTTGCTCGCAGTGTCCGGGCGATGATCTCGTTCGCGACGGGCTTGCGTGCGAGCCAGAGGCCGCCGAGCAGCAGCGCGACGATGCCTACCGCCGCGCCGCCAATGCGCAGCAGCGCCCGCCTGCGCCGACGGCGCGCCGGCAGGGGGGCCACTGCGCTCCGCTCTTCATCCTGTCCGGCTTCGTCGGCCAAGCTGGTTCGTGGTCCTTTCCGTCCGCTTCATTGCGCTTGCGACAAACGGATCGCGCGCCTAGCAGTTGCAGACATGAGCGAAGCGCCGAGGGAGGGCAAGAGCGCGGCAAGCCAGACGGGCGCAGCGCTGGACGGAACCGGGCACCGCGCACGGCTGCGCAAGCGCCTGGCGGAAGGCGGGCCAGACGCCCTGCTCGATCACGAACTGATCGAATATCTGCTCGCCCTCGCCATTCCCCGCCGCGACACCAAGCCACTCGCCAAGGCACTGATCGCGCGCTTCGGCGGCCTGGGTCCGTTGCTCTCGGCGGACTGGGCCGATCTGGCCCAAGTGCGCGAACTCTCCGAGACCAGCATCGCCGCACTCAAGATCGCCCAGGCTGCCGCGTTGCGGCTGCTGCGCAGCGAAGCGGCGGCACGCCCCATTCTTTCCGGCTGGCAGGCGCTGCTCGACTATCTGCGCGCGGACATGGCGCATCTCCCTATCGAGCGCGTGCGCGTCCTCCATCTCAATGCGCGCAATATGCTGCTGCGGGACGATCATATGGGCGACGGGTCTATCGACGAGGCGGCCATCTATGTGCGCGAGGTGGTGAAGCGCGCCGTCGCGCTTGGCTCGACGGGGCTCATTCTCGTCCACAATCATCCCAGCGGTTCCCCCGAACCCAGCCGGCAGGACATCCTTATCACGCGCCAGATCATCGAGGCGACGCGGCCCATTGGCGTGACGGTGCATGATCATGTCATCATCGCCGACCAGGGGCATAGCTCGATGCGGGCCATGGGCCTTCTCTAAGAACCGGTGCTTCTGCACAGGCCGAACTCCAAGGCAATCACGGCATTCGGCCAGGCCCTGGGTTCTGGTTGCGCAGGAGCACTGGATTGACACAAAGGCGTTCAGAAGCGGGCCGCTGGACAGGGAAAAGCAGAAGGCCGGACGCTTACGTGCCCGGCCTCCTTTTCTGTCAATGCCGTGCGCCGGCCGTTCAGCCGCCGAAGAACTTGACCAGCTCGTCCTTGCCGAGCACCGCGTCCTTGTCGACATCGGCATTGGCGAGCGCAGTGTCGGCATAGGTCTGCGCGGCAGCCGGGTCGGGCTGACCGGCCTTCTCCAGCTCAGCGGCCTTGAGGCCGCGGATCCACGCCGTGAATTCAGCGGCCGTCAGCGTGCCATCGCCGTCGGTATCGGCGATGGGGTACTGATGGTCGACGAACGCGACAATCTGCGGATTAGCCGCCGGCGCGGCAGCCTGTGCGGCATTGTCGGCAGGTGCGGCCGGAGCGGCGCTCTCGGGGCCCGCGGGTGCAGCGCTCTGGGGCTCTGTGGGCGCCGCGCTTTCCGGTCCGGCCGGAGCGGCCGGCTGGGCCGAAGCGGCCGCAGACAGGCCGAGGAGCGCCATCGGCGCCAGAAGACTCGTTGCGACCAACTTATTGATAACCATGCTTTTCATTCTCCAGTCTATTCCATCATATGCTTGTTCACCCCTGGAGGCGGAGCGAAGGCGAAAATCCCTGCCACCGCCATTTTCCCAGCAGAAAAACGGCCGAGCCACACCGGCGTTCCGCCGGCCGGTTCGGGATTCGCGCAGGAGCGGATCAGACGAATCTCAATTTTTCAATAGTATATCGGTGAACCGAGCCATTTTGCCTGCTGATTGCCTCCGGCCCCTCCCCCTGCTAGTCGCGCAAACGATTCTCCACGCCCTCGCTCTCAAAAGGATATTTTCCCATGGTGCCCCGCTACGCTCGCCCGCAGATGACCGCGATCTGGGAGCCCGAGGCGCGCTTCCGCATCTGGTTTGAAATCGAGGCGCATGCCACCGATGCGCTGGCCCAACTCGGCGTGGTGCCGGCAAGTGCCGCCAAGGCCTTGTGGGACTGGTGGGCGACCAACCCGGCCATCGATGTCGCCGCCATCGACGCCATCGAGGCCGTGACCAAGCATGACGTGATCGCTTTCCTCACCTGGGTGGCGCAGAATGTGGGCGAGGAAGCGCGCTTCATGCATCAGGGCATGACCAGCTCGGACGTGCTGGACACCTGCCTCAACGTGCAACTTACGCGCGCCGCCGACATCCTGCTTGCCGATCTCGACGCGCTGCTCGCCGCTATCAAGCGCCGCGCCTTCGAGCACAAGCTGACTCCCACCATCGGCCGCAGCCACGGCATCCATGCCGAGCCAGTCACGTTCGGCCTCAAGATGGCGGAAGCCTATGCCGAATTCGCGCGCTGCAAGGCGCGGCTGGAAGCGGCGCGTGCGGACATCGCCACCTGCGCCATTTCCGGCGCGGTCGGCACATTCGCCAATATCGACCCGGCCGTGGAAGCGCATGTCGCCGCCAAGCTCGGCCTCGCTGTCGAGCCGGTCAGCACGCAGGTCATCCCGCGCGACCGCCACGCGATGTTCTTCGCCACGCTCGGCGTCATCGCCAGCTCCATCGAGCGGCTCGCCATCGAGGTACGCCACCTCCAGCGCACCGAAGTGCTGGAAGCAGAGGAATATTTCTCGCCCGGGCAGAAGGGCTCGTCGGCTATGCCGCACAAGCGCAACCCGGTGCTCACCGAAAATCTTACCGGTCTGGCCCGTGTGGTGCGTTCGGCCGTTACCCCGGCGCTGGAGAATGTGGCGCTGTGGCATGAGCGGGACATCTCGCACAGCTCGGTCGAGCGCTTCATCGGCCCGGACGCCACCATCACGCTCGACTTCGCGCTCGCTCGCCTCACCGGCGTCATCGACAAGCTGCTCGTCTATCCCGAGCGGATGGCAAAGAACATGAACCGCATGGGCGGCCTCATCCACTCGCAGCGCGTGCTCCTTGCCCTCACCCAGGCGGGCGTCAGCCGCGAGGGTAGCTATGCCATGGTGCAGCGCAACGCCATGAAGGTGTGGGAATCGGATGGCGCGCTGTCGCTGCTCGACCTGCTCAAGGGCGATGCGGACGTCACCGCGCACCTCAACGCCGCGCAGCTCGAATCGCTGTTCGACCTCGATTACCATCTCAAGCATGTGGACACGATCTTCACGCGGGTCTTCGGCACCGCCGACTAGGACGTGCTTCAGGAAAGCGGGGCCGGCGCGATACCGGCCCCTTCCATGGGAGGGCGATAAACGCAGGGGAAACGGGGCGCGGCAAGCGTTTCCGCAATATGAAGACCCTCCTAACCTTTTGTGAAGGCGTCTCCGTTATGGCTGCCGACAGGTCTAGCCATGTACGGAGCGTGAGGAGTGTTCAAAGGTCTCGGAATCTCGGCCAAAATCATTGCCGCATTCGCGGTATTGCTGGCCGTCACGGGCGCAATCGGCGCCTTTTCAGTCACCAAGATCGGCGAAGTGAACGGTGTCGCGATGGAATTGCGCGACCGTTGGCTCCCCGCGTCCCAGCTCATTGGCGACATGCACGCCTATACGTCGCAATATCGCATCAAGCAGCGTGACCATCTCGATGCGTCCTCTGCCGATGGGAAGGCGAAGCAGGAAAAGCTGATGCGCAATGCGCGCAACGCCATCGAGGGCATGATGGAGAGCTATCACCCGCTCCTCGCCACCGATGAGCAGCGCCAGGCGTTCGACAAGCTCAAGTCCGACTGGGCGAGCTATCTCCAGCAGACCGACGCCATGATCGCGCTGTCCGACGCCAACGATCCGGCCGCCAACGACATGTTCAACGCCGAGGCGCTGGAAGGCTTCTACACGGTCGAAGACGACATCCTCCAGCTCATCGACCTCAACAGCAAGGGCGCCAGCGCGCTCTCCGAGAAAAGCACGGCCATCTATGAGCAGGCTCGCAAGATGGACATCGGCGCCATCGTCGGCGGCCTCGTCATCTCCGTCGTGTTGCTCTTCTTCCTGATGCGCACCATCGCCCGCCCGGTGAAGCAGATGAGCCAGGCCGTGGGTGCACTGGTCGAGGGCGACCTCTCCGTCGAAGTGCCCGGCCTCAACCGGGGCGACGAGCTGGGCAGCCTGGCCAAGGCGCTGGACAGCTTCAAGGACCTGTTCCGGGCCGACCAGGAGCGCGCCCGTGTCGAGGCCGAGCGCGCCCGCGAGACCCAGACCACGATCGACGCGATCGGCAAGGGTCTCTCCGAGCTGGCCGAGGGCAATCTGGACTATCGCGTCTCGGAAAGCGCGACCGGCCCCCTCGCCAAGCTGCATTTCGACTATAACGAGGCCGTGTCCAAGCTGGCCGATGTGATCCGTGAAATCATCGTCGGCTGCAATGTCATCCGCGACGGCACGGGCGAAATCGCCCAGGCGTCCGATGACCTCTCGCAGCGCACCGAGCACCAGGCTGAATCCATCACCCTGGCCACCAAGGCGCTGGGCGACTTCAGTGCCTCGGTGAAGCACGCTGCCGACAATGCCCGCCAGACCAGCACGCGCCTGGGCGTGGCGCGTACCTCAGCCGCCAGCGTGGACGAGACGGCCAAGGCCGCCGTAGTTGCCATGCGCGCCATCGAGGCCTCCTCGAAGGAAATGACCGAGATCATCGCCACCATCGATGGCCTAGCCTTCCAGACCAACCTGCTCGCGCTCAACGCGGGCGTGGAAGCGGCGCGTGCCGGGCCTTCCGGCGCCGGCTTCGCGGTGGTCGCCACCGAAGTGCGCCATCTGGCACAGCG
>DASRXY010000013.1:0-14995 GCA_035654035.1 Sphingobium sp.
TGCTCATAGGTGAGAGGCAGTCCGGTTGTCTCGTCGACCACCATGACGAGCCCCTTGCGCGGATCGAGGGCCAATTCCTCTTCGAGCGTGGGGAAGAGCAGCACGCGCTCACCGTCGATCATCTCCGACAGCGGCACGGACATTGGCTTGCCAGTCTTTGACTGGCTGTAGGCGATGGCCACCCCCTTCTGGTAATCCTTCCAGATGAATCCGCGCTTCTTGTTGCCATCCGGGTCGATGAACCCGAAAACATCCCACACCCGCTGGCACAGTTCAAACGAGAGTGCGGCAGCGGTCGCCATGCTTTGCCAGCCGAGTTCCCTCGCCTTCTCGCGGTAGAGATCATACTCTGCGCGCGTGGTTGGCCTGTTCCCCTCGGCGGCCGTACTGGACAGCGCCATCTTGGCAAACGGATTGAAGGTGACGCCGGTCACATCATGGTGACGCATCGCCCAATTCCAAACGAGTCGACCGACCTGCATTGCATAGGTAGCCTGCCGCTCACCGTGCTTCTTGCGCCAGCGGGCGTAGAGCCTGTCGGCAGCCGCGGCATTTACAGCCGAAGCTCTGCGCTGCCCAAGCGTACCCACCTTCATCGGTTCGCTTTGAAGCCGGTTCATGACCAGAAGGTAATCGTGCCGGGTCTTGTGAGCCTTGCTCGTGTATCGCTCCTGCTGGCGATACCAGTCGAATAGCCATGCCACAGTGCCGGGAACGAGCTTCTCCGGCGCACCCTTGCGCCATATGTCGAGAGCCTCATTCTGGACCGAAGCAAGATCCAACGCTTTCGATAGGTTCGTGCCGAGGTCTTCCGAACTGACCGGGCACGGGATGCCGTAACGGACGCGCGGCTTTTTCTTGCCGGTGACAAGGTCCTTGGTCGGCCTCGCCCACGTCGGCAGCTCCCAATAATAAGCTACCTGCCCTGATTTGAGCCGAACAGCGCGCACATATCGCGGGAGCTTAATCGTCCCCATCTTCGCCAAAATCCATGTCATCAAGCGGGTCACCCCGCGCATCAGCCCAGAGGCGCGTCATAAGCCTGTCCAGTTGCTCGCGCGGACAAATTTTCCGTCCGTGAGGACCAAGCCGCTTGAACACCACGTGACCTTCGCGTTCCGCGCGCTGAATCTCTGCTGGCGCCAGACCAGTGTATTCGACCGCCTCCTGAGCGTCGAGCCCGGCAGGCCAATCGCGGATAACCTTGAGCGCGGCTCCCATGGTTCAGCGTCCGTTCTCGTCGCTGGCGGGCAGAACCGCCATGACCGGCTGGCACGAATAGGACGACGCCTTGCGGCTTTCCTCCGCAAGGCGATGCAGGAACGCCAGTTCCGCCGCCGTCACCGACATGCCGATGCGCGTCGTGTCATCGCATCCAATGAGATCGATGACGGCAAGCTGCCTGCTATCCTCGGGTCCGTCCACGGATCAGGCCTTCCGGGCCTTTGCCTTGCGGCGGTCGTTCGCAGCCTTGAGACAGGCGAGCTGCTTTTCGCGCGCCGCGCGCAGCGGGGCCAGTTCGCTCTGGAGCGCGGACTTCTCGCGGGCCAGACGCGCAATCGTGTTCTCGTGCGCATTCACTGTCTGCCTGGCGACAGCGATGCGATGGCTCAGGGCCGCATTGCTGGACTCCAATGCCGTGATCGCCTCGCGGTGGCGCTTGGTGGAAATGAAACCGAACATCCTACTTCTCCTCTTCGCTCTTGGTTGAAAACGGGAACGTGATGTCGCCAGCCTCGACGCGGTCTCTCAGGATTTCGGCAACGAGCGGCGGAGGCGGCGCCTTCGGATCGAAGCGACGCAGGTAATTTCGCACGGCCTTGCACCAAGCTTTGTAGGGCCAGTAGGCGCGCTCGCCGAAAGGATAGGCCGCACGGATGGCCTTCTTGCGAGCGGTGAACGAGATGTCCTCGGGCAGCGTGGCATGGACGTGCGAGATGGTCTGCCGGGCGATGTCAGACCATCTCATGAGCCGGCCTCATCTTGTTCGGCGGCCATCTCCTTGAGCCTCAGGGCTCCCCACATGTTGAGATAGCCGCGACAAAGGCGCATTTTGCGTGGGTTTCTGCCATCTTCCGGATAAGCAAAGCCATTCTCATTTGAGGGATCGATGGGCACGCCTTTGTGGCAGTAGAAGCCACCGCCCGCCTTGAGGCTGGCAATGGTCTTCTTCCATTCCTCAACGTCCGTCTGCTCAGGTGAGCCCGGCCGAAACGCGCAGTTGTTGCAGGGCTCTATGAACGACGCCAACCGCTCGGTCGGGTCAATTGTGTCGGCCGGATCATATGGTTCCCAGATCGTCTGGCAGTTCATGCAACCGCGGATGATCCGGTGGTAGAAGTCGTTGGGGCTCGGCGCATCGATGTCCTTGGTCCGGCGGGACGCGCAGCGCGGGCATTGGTCGGCGCCCTTCATGCTGGTCGCTCCGGTATTGCGATGGGCTGCCAGAACAGATTCGCTTCATCCTCTTCATCAAAAGGCCAGCCGCCCGTGTTCTGCGACGGCATCTCAAAATGCTCGCGACCGATTGCGACCTCGACCAGCATCGTGCGGCCGATATCGGTGGGCCCGCCGATATACGGCGGCTCTTCGATGGGGAACCGCCACCAGAGGACGGCACCGTGATCTTCATGCCAGTCCGCGAAAGAACGGAGACGTGGGGTTGCCTCTGCAATCTCTCGGGCAATCTCCGGGCTCGCGGCGTCAGCGTAGTGAACGCCGTCACGCAGCACCTGCTTACCGAGTGCCTCAAGCATCGATAGTTCTCCTCTGCGAGGCGAAGGTGAGGATAATGATCCACTGAAGCGGCGGAGATGCTGTCATGGGCGCGGCCCCTCCAGCATCATCGGAGCTACCTTGCCCTCCTGATATTCCAGCGCCAGGGGCTCTCGTATGCGGTCATAGACCGTCGGCCGCCCACCGTGACGATGTTGGCCAAGAACGCCTGCTCGAAGGTCTCCACCCCGCTCTCGACGCTTTCCAGCTTGGCCTTGATGACCAGCATGAGCGCGCGACCCTTCTGGCGGTTGCGCTGCTCCAGCCATGCGGCCTGGTCGATCTTTCGACCGTTGCCGCCCTTCTCCGGCCCCTCATAATTCATGACCAGCGGTACGGTGAACTTCATCTGTCGATCACCGAGCGTGAACATGATGACGAACCGATCCCGGTCGTGGAACTGGCCGAGCTGTTCGGCACCCGCCCGGCGCAGCATGCCGATGATCTCGGCGATGGACTGCTCAAGCGGTACTTTCGTGGTTTCGGCGTAGGCCATTACGCGACCTCCCCCTCTGCCCCGGCCTCGTCCTTGTCGAAGCTGTCCCAATGAGCATTAAGGATCGCCGCGACGCGCTCGGCGACTTCGTCTGGCTTTTCGAGGTAGCCCGCCACGATCAGCATGGGGAAACGCAGACCGCGTGACGTGCCCCGAGACAGCGGGCGTCGCCGCCATACTCTCGGCCGTCTGTGCATCGACCGACGATGACCTCGAGCGCAGTGCCAGCGCCGGTGAGGCACTCAATCAGTTCCACGCCTATTTCAGTTCGCAAAAGGCGGCGCGATGACCGCGATCGCGATCCACGCCCAGGAGCTGCCGGATGCCGTTGCAAAGGATCATCGCATTCCATTCGGCGAAGCGGTGAGGATCTGGGCGCGGATTGCCTCGCTCAGCTTCGGCGGTCCGGCGGGACAGATTGCGGTGATGCACCGCGGCAGGGAGGCAAGTTTCCGCCCTTTTTGAGGGAGCCTTATCTGCCTCAACACACCGCGCTCATACTTTTGACCAATCATTCATGGGTGAGAATGATCGCCGGCGAGCCTCCGCCTGTCGCACTTTGAATCCGAGGCAAATTGGCGAGGAGCAACCCATTGCTGAGCCCGGCGGAGAGCTTGCCAAACTCCCTCCCCGCAGCGGCGGCTTCGCAAGGAACCGGCATTATGTAGCAAAACGCACCAAGAGGTGCATCCCTCAAGAGCGTGTCTCCCGCTATTTCGGGGCCATAATCGACTCTGCCTTGGAAGTGCTCAAGCGCAAGCGCGCGGATATGACCGGCGAGATATTTTGAACGCCGCCTATGCTGGCGGTTTCGGTTCAAACCTGGAAGATGCAGTCTATCTCATGTGACCAGAGCGAGAACCTCCTCACCCCCGGGACCTTGCCGCCAGGGTTTTGCGCCAGCGGCTGCGCAGCTCGGCGCGCCGCTCGGGATAGCGTTCGTCAGGGAAGTCCGCGGAGGCAATGCGATCGATGCGGAAATGCCGAAAGTCTCGGCGCAATTCACACCATGCCGCCAGCAAACGCACGGTTTCGAAATAGCCGATCATGACGGGCCAGATTGTGCGCTCGCTCGCGCGGCCTTGCTCATCGCGATAGGTGATCCGCATTTTTCGCCCTCCATGGATCGCGGCACGTGCCTGCGCCATATCGACGCTGTCGGGCTCACGCGGCGGGCTCGGCGGCGAGCCGCTCGCGGGTTCCTCAACGAAGGGGCGCAGATGCTGTGGCACGGCGCTTTCAATCTTGGCGACGAGATCGCGCGCTGCCTGCGCCAGCACCGGATCGCCGCGGGCTGCGACCCACTGTGCGCCCAGTACGACCGCTTCGATCTCGTCGGGCGTGAGCATCAGCGGCGGCATGTCGAAATCACCGTCGAGGACGTAGCCGATCCCTGCCTCGCCCTGGATCGGCACGCGCTGCCCGATCAGATCTGCGACATCGCGATAGAGTGTGCGCTTCGACACCTCCAGTTCCGCCGCTATGGCCTCGGCCGTCACGGGCCGACGCGTGCGGCGCAGGATCTGAATGATCTGGAACAGGCGATCGGCGCGGCGCATGATCATTTATATATCGCCTCACCCTGCTGACAATATGCTGTCAGCAGGGCCTCTCTACAAATCTCCTCAGGGCGAGAAACCACCGCGCCCCATGCAGGAGATGTTTTGATGATCACGCTCTACCATTCACCCCGGTCACGCTCGACCCGGATGCTCTGGCTGCTCGAGGAACTCGGGGTGCCCTATGAGGTTCGCCAGGTGTCGATTTTCCGCCCTATGAGCGGCGAGGGCGCGGCCGATCCGGCCAACGTCCATCCCGACAAGCGAGTGCCAGCGATCACGCACGATGGCGAGTTGGTCGCTGAATCCGTGGCGATCGTGCTTTACCTTACGGACGCCTTTCCCGCAGCTGAACTCGGTCCCGCAACGGGCCAAACGGGTCGCGGCACCTACCTTACCTGGCTCACCTGGTATGCTGCCGAAATGGAACGGGCGATGTTCGCCGCGATGGAGGGCCAACTGCGCGGCAATCCGATGAAGCAGCGTGACTACGACGCCATGATTGCGCGTCTTGAAGGCGCGCTGGCCAAGAGCCCCTATCTGATGGGGAGGGTGTTCACGGGCGCGGACCTGCTGGTCTCGAGCGCCATCAACTTCGCGCGCCCGGCATTCCCAGCAAGTGCGTTGCTCGACGCCTACGTGCAGCGTTGCAAGGCTCGCCCGGCTTTCCAGCGCGCCATTGCGCTCGACGAAACCGCTGGTGCCCGCGAAACGGCATAAACCCTGACCCCGGCCCCGCGCTACGGCAATGTCGTATGCGGGGCCGAACAGCGCCTGTTGCACTGCACGAACGGCTGGGGCGGCAGAAAACGAGCGCTTGCCTGAGAATAATCAGAACTGAGCGTAAGAGGCCGCCTGTTTGGACGCGGGCCTCCATGTTCGCCATGCTATGTTGTCAAAGAGGAGATCAAGGGCCGGCGAGCGGTTCTCGGAAAGCGGATCTGGTCGGCGCTCCTAAAAGAGTCATGGCCGATAGTGAGAGCCATGATGCTAGAGGATAGTCCAGATGGAGGCCGTCTACGTTCGAGCAACCCATTTTTCAATTTTGATCGGAGTCCATGACCGCGTGGCGGAGTGTGATCGCCGCCGTGTTCCCGCAGCGCCTGGCGACACGTGCGACCGCTGGTCAGCGAAGGCCGGTGTGCTATGCTAGCAGCACGGAAGGGGAGCATGCGGAGAGTCGGATCATTCATTCTGGGCATAGCCTGTCTTGCCGTGCCCGCCCAAGCGCAGTCGCCGCTGGAGCAAGGTTTCGCCGGCGCGCTACGAGGGTGTGAGACGTGGGTTCTTCAGCCGGCGAGTTGGAGCGAGGGCCTTGCCCCCTTCATCGCGGCCGTGGGTCTTGGCGACGCGATAAGTCTGGTAGACAGGATCGCCCAGGAAGCGCTTCCGCCGGAGCCTCTGCGTGTCGCCAATCACTATTGGCGCATCAACTCCGCACCGGACGCAGGCTATATTCTCGTGGTATCGGACCGATTACCGATGTGCCACATCACCGGCGGTGGATCCGTCGATCTGCAACCGGTAACCGAAGCGATCCTCGCCTCACCTGCCTTTCAGGCGCGCTGGACGCCGATCGCGGAGAAGAGCGAGGGCGATCTCCTTTCCAGCCGATTCCGCAATCGCGAGGATCCGGCGCTGACGATTACCGTCAGTCGCGCGCAGACGGCAGGTCAGCGCACCGATCGCGTGCAATTGCTGGCGACTGCGACCTACGATCTGCCGGAGTAAGCCGGAACGCCCCCGGCAGGCCGGCTGCCCCTCAGTCCTTCACTGGCATGGCCCACAGTGTCTTCACCGTTTCGCGGCGTAGCGTTTCAAAGGCGGCGCGAGCTTCGGGCACGGGCAGGTCACTGGAAAACTCGGCTTCCATCAACCGGTGGCGTTCGATCACTTCGTCCAGGAATTCGCGGTGGGTGAGGATGTGGAAACGGTTGGCGCGTATTGCGTCCACGACCAGCCGGCCCATGTCCATGGGGTCCACGGCGACGCGCATCGCCGCCCACAGGCCGCGCACGAAGTCGCCCTCCGCGCCTTCTGGGGCATCGCGGTCGTCCTCGGGGATCGGCACGAGCGCGGTCTTGACCGCACCGGGGAAGAGGCAGGAAACGCCGATGCCATGCGGCGCCAGGCTGAGGCGCAGTGCTTCGGTGAAGCCGCGCACGGCGAACTTGCCGGCCTGGTAGCCGCCCATGGTCGGCAGCGGCACGATGCCCGCCATGGAGGCGGTGTTGACCACATGGCCGCCTTCCCCCTGGCGCTTGATAATGGGTACGATGATCTTGGTGCCGTTGACCACACCGCCGAAATTGACGCCGATGGAGCGGTCCCACTCCTCGAAATCCTCGTCGTCCGCCTCGCCGCCCCCACCCACGCCGGCATTGTTCACCAGCACATGGATCTTGCCGAAGACATCGAGCGCTTCCTGCGCGGCGCGGCGCACATCGTCGCGGTCGGCGACGTTCACGCGGATGAAGTGCGCGGCGTTATTCCCCTTCAGCATTTCACGCGCGCCGGCGATATGATCCGCGTTCCAATCGGCCATCACCACGCGCATGCCCTCGGTGAGCAGATTACGCGCGATGCCCAGGCCAATGCCGCTGGCGCCTCCCGTGACGAAGGCGACCTTGCCCGCGAAATTCTTCATGGCATCTCTCTCCCTTTTGCCCTCTTTTCGGCGGGGCGCGGCGGCAAAGTCAATGGCGGCTTGACCCGGTCGAACAGCGGCGCCAAGCAGGCGGGAGAGCGTCCAACGGGGGAGAATGGCGGCGATGCAGCGGGTTCTGGTCATCGGCGCGGGCGCCATGGGCTGCCTCTTCGCCGCGCGCCTGCGCGAGAGCGGCGCGGACGTGATGCTGATCGACATCGATACCGAGCGGCTCGCACGGATCGCGGATCAGGGCATCACCCTCACGGACGATCGGGGCACGCGCACGGTGCCGCTGCGCACCGGCACGGCGCGGGAGGCGGCCGGCCCCTTCGATCTCGTGCTGCTCTTCACCAAGGGCATGCATAGCGCCGCCGCCATTGCCTCGGTCGCATCGCTCGCGACCGAGGGCGGGCCTTATGTGCTCACGCTCCAGAACGGCCTCGGCAATCCCGAAGCAATCCTGGAGCATTTTCCCGCCGCGCGGGTGCTCAAGGGCATCGCCGCCCTCCCGGCGGACTTGCACGATGCCACGCACGTCTCCTCGCATGGCAGTGGCCATCTGGAACTGGGGCCCATGGTGCCGGACGGCATGGGCGCCGCGCGGGAGGCCGCCGCACTGCTGGCCCGCGCCGGCTTCGACGCGCGCGCCAGTGCGGACGTGGACATTGCCATCTGGGAGAAGGTGGCCTTCAACGCCGCACTCAATGCGCTGGGCGCGATCACGCTGCTGCCCAATGCGGGGCTGGACAATGCGCCCGGCCGCCGCATTGCCGCCGCCATCGTGGCGGAAGTGGTCGCCACCGCCCATGCCAGCGGCGTGCCGGTGGACCGCGCACGCATCGATCAGGCGATCGACTTCGCGCTGACGCATCACGGAGCGCATCAGGCCTCCATGTTGCAGGATCGCCTCGCGGGCCGCGCCAGCGAGATCGAAACGATCCAGGGCGCCGTCTGCGCGCGGGCCACGGCGCTCGGCGTGCCGACGCCCGTCACCGCCACGATGAGCGACCTTATCCGCCTGATCGAAGGGGCGCGGGATGGGAGTCCGAGCGCGCCGCGCTAGCCTGTGAACTTATAAAAGCTCCGGCTGAAACGTCCGCTGTCCAGAGTTGGGGCAAGGGGTATGAGCGACTGAAATGTTGGGGAAAGCCGACGGTCGCATACGTTCTTGAGGTCGGCTAATCCCCTATACCGTCTCGTAGGGACCTGCCACGATACACTAGCATCGCCATTGCGATCAGCACGGGGATAGCAACGAGAAAAGGGACGCCATTAAGGTCTGTATGGTGCCAACGAAGCGACAAGAACGCGGCTATGAGCACCACGGACTGGCCGGCAAAGATATACCTTAACAAGCGCCAGTCGCGCAAAGGCATGATCCTGCCGACGGCTGCTGCAAGCAATAACGCAATGACGGCAAATGCTAATATGACGAATGGAGAGTTGGCGAATACGAGCCCTGAGAACATCGCAGGCAAAACACCCACGCAGAAAAGATACGTTCGCAAATACTTGTCATCCATCAGTCAGAGCCCACAATACCGCAATGCAGTTTGCGGTCAAGGACGTTGTATTCGAATGTCCGCAATGTCGTCGTGTTCGGACAGGCCGCTTTTATGAGTCTACGACCTAAATCGGGCGGCCAATGCCAAAGCGGATCAGCCGCCAATGACGTGCTCCTGCGTAGGCAGGAGCCCATGCCACCGCCGCCGCGTATGACAGCTGCCCGCGCCGGACCACATGGGGCGCAAGATCGGATCGGAAGACCCCGGAGTGGCCCTCCCCGACATTGCCCTCTAGCGCATTGCGTCTAAGCCAGCGCCTTGGCAGCGCTGGTAAACACCATCTCGCGCAGAGCGGAAAAATTGGGGATATTGTAACCCTCGGGGTCGGCGCCGGAGACGATCTCCTCGTGGCCCGCGCTGTCGATGAGGTTGATGTCCTCGGGCTTCATCACCTTGTTGGTGCCCGTATCATAGAAGGTCCAGACGCGCGGGCGGGTATAATCGTCCGGGTTCTGATCCACCACCAGCGCCAGCCGGCTGGAGGAGAGCAACACCACCGAGCCAATGGGATAGACGCCCAGACTCTCGATGAACTGGGTGAGCACCTCGGGATCGAACTGCCCCTCCAGCCCCCGCATCCGCTCGAAGGCCTGGTTGGGCTCCATGCGGGCGCGGTGCGGCCGGTCCGAGGTCATCGAATCATAGACGTCGCACACCGCCGCCATGCGGCCGAACAGGCTGATGTCATGTCCGGCTAGGCCGAGCGGATAGCCCGATCCGTCAAAGCGTTCGTGATGCTCCAGGCACACCTTCATCACGTCCTCGGGGATTTCGCCGCCGATCGCCAGAAAATCGTAGCCCAGCCGCGTGTGCGTCTTCACCACTTCATGCTCGGCATCGGTCAGCGTCTCCATGATGGTGGAGACGTCGAGCGGCAGGTGGCCCATGCCCACGTCCATCAGCAAGCCCGCCATGCCGGCCTGCTTGATGCGCATGACATCCAGCCGCATCTGCCGGCCGAGCGCGATCATGAGCGCACTGACGGCCAGCGCATGGGTGTAGAGGCTGGAATTCTCGCGCTTGACGCGCATCAGGCCGTTGAAGGCATGCGGGTTGCGCTGGATCGAGGCGAACAACTCCTCGATTACCGGCTCGACCTGGCTGCTCTTGATGGCCTTGCCCAGCCGCGCCTGGTTGAACACGCCGGCCAGGATGCGCTCGGAGCGCGCCACGATGCCGACGGCGTTGCTCACTTCGCGCGCGGTGGCGAGCGGCGAAGTGGAGCGCGGATCAAACGGCCGGGCGCTCGCCGGGCGCGCCTGCGGCACCAGTTCGATCCGGCCGCGTTCGATGGGCGCGAGCCGCGAGGCGCCGGACACGAGCTGGCGGCGGCGCACCGGCTGGGTGCCGCCCACATCGTCGCCCTTCTCGACGTCGATGACCACGGCCTCCAGTTCGCTGGCATGCAGATCGGCAAGCTGATCCGCGTCGGTCAGCAGGAATTTGGTCTTCCAGAAGGGATGCTTGAGCCAGGGCCCTTCCAGCTTGTGGATGTACATGCCGAGCCGAACATCGGCGACATCGATTCTTTTCAACATAAGGTGGCGATCTCCGAACGACCGCCTTGTGCCACGAGGTGTCTTCCGTTCGGCTAAGAATCGCGGTTAACGGAGAGTTGCAGCCGACGCTGGGTGCATTTCTGCACTATGGACAACAGGCCACGCCAAGTGGCGGAGTTCCTGCGGTTTTTAATGTTTGATCGTGCAGAGCGCACCGCCGTCGACGGGCCAGGCGGCGCCGGTGACGAAACTGGCTGCATCCGAGAGCAGGAAGGAGACGACGTGGCCCACTTCGGCAGGCTGGCCGACACGGTTCGTGGCGACCCAACCCAGCGTATCGAGCCCCTTCTGAAGATCGCCGTTAAACATTTGCGCCAGCACCTCGCTCAGCAACGGCGTCTCGATGACGCCGGGTTCCACGCAATTGACGCGAATGCCACGTGGCCCATAATCGGCAGCCGCCGTGCGAGTGAGGCCCACCACACCATGCTTGGCGGCATTATAGGGCCCGCCGCCGGCCAGGCCGCGCTCGCTGCCAATGGAGGCGGTATTAACCACGGCGCCGCTACCCTGCGCCACCATCTGCGCAAGCACATAGCGCAGCCCCAGGAACACGCCGCGCAGGTTCACCGCCATGATCCGATCATATTCCGCGACGGGATAGTCGTGGAGCGGCGTCACAACGCCCTCGACGCCGGCATTGTTGAAGAAGCCGTCGATCCGCCCGAAGCGCGCCACTGTCGTCTCGACATAGGCCCGCACATCCTCTTCGCGGCTGCAATCGGCGCGGATCACCTCGACGGTGGCGCCGGTCGCATCCCGCAGCGCCTGCGCGCGCGCCTCGAGGGTCGCCGAGACGTCGACCAGCGCCAATGTCGCGCCCGCGCGCGCCAGTATCTCGGCCGTCGCATAGCCGATGGCGCCCGCTGCGCCAGTGACGATGATGACGCGGTCCTTGTGGTCAGCCATTGGTCGACGCCTTTCTGAATGGGAGTGTGAGGAGGAACCAGACGAGGCCGGGGGTGAGCAGCTTGAGGAACGCGCGGGCCTCTTCCGGACGCAGACGCGCGTTCATGGGCATGGTGCCGAACGCCTTGCCCTTGAGAACGAGGTCGCTGCCCTTGCGCTCGATCTTGCTGATCGTCATCAGCTCGCCGCCATCGGCATTGTGGATTTTCATGGCCGCCCTCCTTGGTCACTCCAGCACACGTCGGAGTCTCGTGTCGCCGGATGGGCCTTGATCGCCTAAGAGCCCAGCTTGCGCCGGGATGATGAGGGGAGACGTTGCGCGCCCTCACACCCGCACCTCGTCGAAATCCACGCCCAGCTCCTCAAGCAGCAACTGGGCGCTCGCGCGGCCGGCGCCGAACACGCCGCCGCCCGGATGCTGGAAGGGCCCGACCAGATAGAGCCGCTCGACACCGGGCACCTGATATTGCCCCAGCTCGGGCGTGGGCCGGTGCGCGCCGGATTGCCAGGTGGTGGTGGCGATGCCGTGCAGGTCGCCCCGCATGAAGCTAGGCGAGGTACGCTGCATGTCCACCGGGCTGTCGACATGCGCCTGGAGGATCACGTCCGGCATGTTTTCGATGAAGCGGCCCATCCGTTCGATCATGCGCTCGGCATACTCGCCTTTGGTCGCGTCCCAGTCGAACCCGTCCGGCCGTTCGAACGGCACATAGTCCCAGGCGTGGAGGATCGCCCGGCCCTCCGGCACACGGCTGGGATCGAACCGGGCCAGCGACCCCAGGCCCACCAACGGCACCGGCATGAACTGGCCGTAGCGCAACTCGTCGAAGCAACGGCGCAGGGTTTCGTAGCTGTCCGGCATCAGCTCGATCATGACGGCGTCGGCGTCCGGCACCTTGAAACGCAGCGGCTCGGCCAACGCGGCATGGACGGTGAGACAGGCGGCATCGGTGACGAGCGTCGCGGCCGCATCGCGCGCGGCCTGTGGCTCCATGTCGGGCACCATCTGCGCCAGCAGGTGCGGATGGATGGCGCCGATGATGCCGTCGCGCGCCGTGTAGCGCGTGCCATCGTCGAGGATGACGCCGCTCGCTCGCCCGCCGCTCGCCGTTACTTCGCGCACCTGCGCATTGGCGATCACCTGCCCGCCATGATCCTTGATGCAAGCGATGAGCGCGGCGGTGAGCGCGCCCGATCCGCCGACCGGCACGCCGAAGCCGAACCGCTCCAGAAAGCCCAGGAACACATAGGCGCCGATGCCCGTCGCCTTCTCGTCCGGCGAGACGAGATTCTCGCCGGCCACGCGCGCGAAATGCATGCGCACCTCGTCGCTCTCGAACAGGTCGGTGAGGACGTCATGGCTGCTCATCTGCATGATCTTCCAGAGCGCCCGCCCCTCGCGGCTCTGGTCGAGCATGGCCAGGCTGGCGCCCATCGGCATGGGCGCGGTGTAGAGGCCGCTCATGATCATCGGCAGCCATTCGGCCGCCTGGCGCGCCATGTCGTCGAAGGCGCGGGCATCGCGCGCGGAGAATTTCTCCACCTCCGCCACGGAGCGCGCATGGTCGCGATAGAGCGAGAGCGTGCGCCCATCCTCGAATACCGACATCATCGGCTTTTCGGGAAAGAGGTACTGCAAGCCATAGCGGGATTTCAGGCCCAGCTCGTCGTTCAGCAGCAGCGGATTGCCCTGGATGAAGATGTGGCTCATCGAATGCTGGTCGTGGAAGAAGCCGGGCTGCGTCAGCTCACGCGTCACCACACCGCCGCCGAACCAGCCATTGCGCTCCAGCACCAGCACTTTCTTGCCCGCCACCGCGCAATAAGCGGCGGCAACAAGGCCATTGTGGCCCGAACCGATGGCAATGATGTCGGCATCCATCAGGAAACTCCCATATTGCCGTTCGCGTCGAGCGCAGTCGAGAAGCGCAGTGCGCGACGTGGCTCGACTTCGCTCGACACGAACGGAAGGGGTTGAAAGTTGGGGATCACACACATGCCGCCACCACCATGTCCGAGAGCTTCTGGAAGCGCGCGATATTGGCGGCCTGCGTCATCACGCCGGCGGTGAGGCAGGCGAAGCTCACGTCCAGCGCCGGATCGATCCAGAAGAGCGCACTGCCCGCGCCATAATTGCCGAAGGTCTCGGGACTGGTCAGCGTGCCGAGCTGATGATGGCCCATGGCCGTGCCGCGCACGTTGAAGCCCAGCCCCATGTACGCGGGCATTTCCTCCCAGCCCATGCGCAGGTGGACGGCGCGATACAGCTCATTGGGGAAAGCGCCGGTCCAGACCTGCCGCGCCATCTGCACGGTGCGCGGCGAGAGGATGCGCACGCCATCCAGCGCGCCGCCGCGCCGCAGCATCTCGGCGAAGCGCGAGAGATCCGGCACGGTGGACGCGCAGCCGACATGCGGCGCCTCCACATCCGGGTCCTCGAACAAGGCATGGTCGCCGGCAATGGTGCGCGAGAGATGCTTGATCGGCACCGTGCCGCGCATGTCCGGCTTCACATGGCGGGGCCGCAGATCGGCGCGCAGCCCCATGCTGGTATCGGCCATGCCGAGCGGCGCGAACAAGTCCTCATGCAGGATGTCGCGCAGGCGCCGGCCCTGCGGATCGGTGCGGCGCAGCGCCTCGCCCATCAGCACATGATTGGCGAGCGGCGAATAATCGCAGCGCGTGCCGGGCTCGACAGTGCCGTGGACAGTCTCGATCACCGCCTCCAGCAGCTCGTCCAGCCGATCGAGATACATTCCGGGCCTGGGCATCCACACGCCCGGCATGCCGGCAGTGTGGGTAAGCAGGTGGAAGAAGGTCGCCCGCTCACGCGGCGGGCCAGTGAACTCCGGGATGATCTCGCTCACGCGCGTCGTGAGCGCGAAGCGGCCCAACTCGATGGCACGCAGGACGAGAATGTTGATGAACGCCTTGCTGGTCGAGAAGATCGAGAAGACGCTGTCCTTGGCGAGCGGCAACGCGCCCGCGGCATCCGCCGCGCCAATCGCCTCGTCGAACCCGATGACGCCGCCGCGCATCACCCGCAGCACCGCACCATAATAAGCACCGGAGGCGACATCGCCCTCGATCACGGTCTTGAGATGGGCGAGGCGGGATTTGTCGAAGGCGGTCATGAAGTCACTCCCCTCTCCCGCGTAACGGGGTCATGCCGAGCGTGTCGAAGCTCCGCGCCCCATCGGCCGGTGTTGGCGTTGCTCCAGCGCGCCTCGACAGCAGCGTTGACGCGGCCGGCATTCCCCTCATCCCGCCGCGATGATGCCGCCGTCGATGGACAGCATGGCACCGTTGATGAACTCCGCCTCGTCGGAAAGCAGAAACGCGACCGCGTGGGCCACGTCCTCCGGCCGGCCATTGCGCCGCAGCGGGATGCCCTTGGCGCGCGCCTCATATTGCTCGGGGGTAACGAAGCCAGCGGTGGCAGGCGTCGGCACCGATCCCGGCGCGATGACATTGACGCGAAT
>DASRXY010000014.1:0-8909 GCA_035654035.1 Sphingobium sp.
TGCGCCCGGAGCCCGCCTTTGCGCGCGAAGAGCGGCCAGTACGCCGCCACGAGCAGCGGCATGACCCGGTGCTGCAAGAGGTCCGCGAGATGTGCACCACCGGAGAGCGTGAGCAGATCGCGCAGCAAAGTGGCATGAACCATGCCGATCAGCAGCATGAGCAGCGCGATCCCGCCAATCACCGCTGGTCGCGCGGCAGCCCGCAGGCCAAGTGCAATGCCGCCCATCACCAGCACGGCGAGCAGATTGCCAATGATCGTGAAATAACGGAGCATTGCCCACAACGCCGCGCCAGCAGAGCCGGTGCGGTCCAGCGATGCCGCGAACTGCAGGGCAAGGCCGACAAGGCCGGTGAGCGTGATTGCCCCCGCCGCCAGCCTGCCCAAGCGGCTGGGTTGGAACGTGCGGCGGCTCATTTCTGACAGGCGGGGCAGTAGAAGGTGGAGCGCCCGCTATCGACCCGCCGCGCCACCGTGCCGCCGCACGGGCAGGGCTTGCCCTCTCGGCCATAAACGCGCCAGTCCTTGGCGAAATAGCCCAGTTCGCCATCGGGCCGGGCATAATCGCGCAACGTGGAGCCGCCGGCGAGAATGGCGGCACGCAGCACCGCCTGGATCGCCTCCACCAGCCGCGCCAGCCGCGCCTTGCCGATGCGCCCGGCCGGGCGTGTGGGCGCGATGCCAGCGATGTTGAGCGCCTCGCATACATAGATGTTGCCCAGGCCCGCGACGATGCGCTGGTCGAGCAGCATCGCCTTGATCGGCGCCACGCGGCCCTCCAGCGCGCGCGCCAGATGATCCGCCGTGAAAGCCGGGCCCAGCGGCTCGGGGCCCATAGCGGCGAAGGTGGGCCATGCCCCAAGCGCCGCGCTGCTCACCAGATCGACGAAACCGAACCGGCGCGGATCATGGAGCGCAAGGCGATGCGCAGGCGTCTCCAGGATCAGATGATCGTGCTTGGCGATCTCTCCCGGATCGATCCGCCAGCGGCCCGACATGCCGAGATGGAAGATCATCGTGTCGCCCCGGTCGGTATCGATCAGGCCATATTTGGCCCGACGGCCGAGCGCGGTGACGCGCGCGCCAGTGAGGCGCTGGCGCAGATCGGGCGGGAAAGGAAAGCGCATGTCCGCGCGGCGCGTCTCGACGCTGGTGAGCTGCGCGCCACCCAGCGCCTGACGCAGGCCCGCGACGGTGGTCTCGACTTCGGGAAGTTCCGGCATGAAGCGGTCTTAGAGCGATCCGCCGCCGACTCAAACCGTGAAAAGGGCGTGCACCGCCCGCCTGTTTCCGATCAGCTCCAGGGCAGGATCAATGGCGTGGCCAGCAGAAGCGCCAGCGCCATGAGGAAGCGCTTCCCGCCCGAGATCCGCAACGCGCGCGGCACAATGCCATAGCCGCGCGCCCACAGCAGGGGACAGGCAAGCAGAGCGAGGAGGAACAGGCCCCGCGCCAGCGGCGCGCCCAGAGAGGCATAGCTGTCACCCGGCCAAAGACCTCTGTCGGCATGCAGCGCCAGCCCCGTAAGCGCGAACGACATCGTGACGATCCACATGATCTGGCGCATGGTCTTCGCCCTCCCCCAAGACATAAGGACGACCGCGCGGGCGGGGAGTTTAGGATCTTACAAACTCTTCGTTGAATTGCGTTCGTGCCGCACCGTGGCGATGGAACAAGAGCGTTCAACGGGCTCAGGCCGAACAGTATCTGGCGGAGAGCCTCGTGCAACAGGCCGAGCGGCGTACGCCGGTGGCGGGCGCTCATCAATCCCGCTTCTCGTCACCCCCGGAGGAGCTGGGTCATCGCAGGGATCCCAGCTTCCGCTCGAATGACAGCACGCTCGGGAGCCTCCGTCATTTCGCAGCAATGGCAGGAAGCGCTTCCTATTCGGCGGGCGCGGGCTCCAGCCGGTCGATCACCCAGCTCTCCTCCTTCGCTTCCTCCACCCACGCGGCCATGAAGGGCTGGGCGAAGATCGCGTCCATATAGGTGCGGGCGAGCGGTGTGACGGGGAGGCCGTAGCTCTGGAAGCGCGTCACCACCGGCGCGAACATGATATCCACCGCGCCGAAGGCACCGAAGAGGAAGTCGCCGCCCGCGCCGAAACGCGTGCGCGCCTGCGCCCACAGCGTCATGATCCGGTCGATGTCACCCTGTACGGCCGGGCTCGGGACGCAGCCGGTGCGCGCCAGACGCAGGTTCATGCCGTGCTCGTTGCGCAGCGGCATATAGCCTGCATGCATTTCCGCCGCCATGGAGCGCGCCAGCGCCAGCGCTTCCCGCTCGGCCGGCCAGAAGCGGCGGCCGCCGGTCAGTGCGTCGAGATAGTCGATGATCGCAAGGCTGTCCCACACGGCGGTTTCGCCGTCCCACAGCGTCGGCACCTTGCCGCCGGAGGCCGCCAGGTCGCTCTGCCGGCGTCGCGCTTCCCAGGCTTCGTCGTATAGCGGCACCACCACTTCCTCGAACGGCAGGCCGCTTTGCTTGACCGCCAGCCAGCCGCGCAGCGACCAGCTCGAATAGACCCTGTTGCCAATAATGAGCTTGAGCATGGACGTCTCCCCGCGCCGTTCCTGATGTTTCACGCGGCCAAACACCGCCTGCCGTTCCCCGCTAACTCGCCGGGACGGCCATGTCCTCCACGGCCGCCCAGCGGCCATCCGGCTGCTTGCGGAACACCGTGAGATAATAGCCCGAATAGCCGGCTGCTGCGCCCGTCGTGGGATTGGTGTAGCGCACGGTGAAGCTGCCTCGGCTATAGCCCAGATCGCCCGATGCGGCGACCTGTGTCTTGCCTGTGGTGAAGGTCATCGCGAAGGCGGGGTCGGTCATGTCCTTGCGGAGGCCCTCGAGCAGCGCCTGGGCGCCAACGCGGGGCCGCTCGCTGGCGCTGTAGAGCGTGGCGTCCGGCGCATAGAGAGCCGCGAGCGCCTCGGCATCCTTCGCCTTGTAGGCAGCACGCATCGCATCCTCCACGGCGCGAATGGCCTCCGCGTCAGCCCCGGCATCGGCCGGCCCGGCCTGGCTTTGGCAGCCGGCGAGCAGGACGACAAGCGTGGCAAGCGCAGCGGCGCGCACGGATCCTCTCATGATATCTCCTCCCCTTTCGGTCCGGCGCGCAGGGAGCCACCGATGGCGACGCGATGCAAGCGCGCTCTTCGCCTGCCGCCTGCCCCCACCGCCTGCGCCACTCAGCTTTCCACCGCCTCGATGACGGCCGCGCGCAGCTCGGGAAGGCCCAGGCCCTTTTCGCTCGACGTGGCGATGATCTGCGGGTGCGCGGCGGGCCGTTTGCGGATCGCGGCGGCGGTCGCCTCGGTCATGGCGGCAAGGTCGCTCGCCTTCACCTTGTCCGCCTTGGTGAGCACGATGCGGTAGGAGACGGCGGCCTCGTCCAGCATGTCGAGCAGCGTCAGGTCCACGTCCTTCAGGCCATGGCGGCTGTCGATCAGCACCAGCACGCGCTTGAGCACCGCGCGTCCGCGCAGATAATCGTTCACCAAAAAGCGCCACTGCTTCACCATGTCGCGCGGCGCCTTGGCATAGCCATAGCCCGGCATGTCGACGAGGCGGAAGAGCGGCACCTCACCCTCCTGCCCGCCGACATCGAAGAAGTTGAGCTCCTGCGTGCGGCCCGGCGTGTTGGAGGTCCGCGCAAGGCTGTTGCGGTTGGTCAGCGCATTGATGAGCGAGGACTTGCCCACGTTGGAGCGGCCGGCAAAGGCCACCTCCGGCACAACGGGCGCCGGCAGGAACTTGAGCTGCGGCGCAGAGAGCAGGAAGCGGATGGGGCCCGCGAAGATGCGGCGCGCATCCTCGATGGCGTCGGCCTGTTCGATATTGTCCATGCTCTGAGTCCTAGGGTTTGATCCACGTTCGTGGAAGCGGCACCGGCCCGTCTCCGATTCAGCTCTCGCTGAAGCGGTCTCTAGCTGGTCGCTGTGCGCTTGGCGAGCCGATGGCGCCGGAAAGTCGATGGCGCCGCCCCGTCACGACCGACCGGGCGGGCCTCGACGCGGGCGGCATGCGGTCGCCCACCCTCTCTTGGCGCCCGCCGCTATTTCGCCGCGGCCTGGCTCAGCACCGGATGCTGCCGATAGAGCCACCATTGCTGCGCGATGGTGAGCAGGTTGGACGTGCACCAGTAGAGCAGCAGACCCGCCGCGAAGGGCGCCATGACGAACATCATCATCCAGGGCATGATCGCGAAGATCTGCTTCTGCATCTCGTCCATCGGCGCCGGGTTGAGCTTGAATTGCAGCCACATGGTGATGCCCAGCAGCAGCGCCAGCACGCCGATGCCCAGGAAGGCGGGCGGCGTGAAATCGAGCAGGCCGAAGAGATTGAGGATATGCAGCGGATCGGGAACCGAAAGGTCGCGAATCCACAGGATGAAGGGCTGGTGGCGCATCTCGATGGTGAGCATCAGCACCTTGTAGAGCGCGAAGAACACCGGAATCTGGAGGAAGATGGGCAGGCAGCCGGCGAGCGGATTGACCTTTTCCTCCTTGTAGAGCGCCAGAATCGCTTGCTGCGCCTTGGGCTTGTCGTCCTTGTACTTCTCCTGGATCGCCTTCATCTTCGGTTGGATGGCACGCATCGCGGCCATGCTGGCGAACTGGCGCTGCGCAATGGGGAACATGATCGCGCGCACGATGAAGGTGAGGCAGATGATCGCCACGCCGAAATTGCCGATGGTCTTGAACAGCCAGTCGAGCAGGTAGAAGATCGGCTTCTCGAACCAGCGGAACCAGCCCCAGTCGATCGCGCGGTCGAACAGCAGAATACCGCTGTCGGCATAGTGATCCAGCAGGCGCGTCTCCTTGGCGCCCGCGAACAGGCGGCTGGTGCTGGTCACGGTCTGCCCGGAGCCGACCATGGCGGCCTCGTAGCTCATGTCCGCCTGGTAGCGCTGGTTACTGCCGCGGAATTCGGCGACCACCGGCTTGTCCTGCGCAGGAATGAGCGCAGCGTGCCAATAATGCTCGGTAAAGCCGATCCAGCCGCCCGTCGTCTCGAAGCGCTGATTGCCCTCCTTGTCGATGGTCTTGTAGTCGACGCTGTAATTGGCCGCGCCGTTGAACGCCCCGATGGGGCCAGTGTGGATCGTCCAGGTCGAGGGGTCCTTGGACTGGCCGGCATGCGAGAGATAGCCATAGGCCCGCGCGGAGACCGGCGCGGCCGTGTTGTTCGTCACTGCCTGCTGGACGGTGAGCATGTAATCCTTGTCGACCGAGAGACGGATACGGAAGATCTGGCCCTGGCCGTTGTCCCAGCGCAGCGTCACCGGGCTATCCGGCGTCAGCGTGCTGCGGTCGGGCGTCCAGACCGTGTTCGCGTCTGGCGTCTTCAAGCCGTTGCCGCTCCAGCCGAAGCCGGCGAAATACGCGTCTTGCGTGCCGGCAGGCGAGAACAGGCGCACTGGCGGCGAATCCTCTTCCACAGTCTGGCGGTAGCCCGGCAGCACGATATCGTCGATCCGCGCGCCCTTGAGCGAGATACTGCCCTTGAGGCGCGGGGTATCGATGGCGATGCGCGGCGAGGCAGGCAGCACGGCTTCAAGCGGCCGGAGCTGCGCCTGCGCGTCGGCGGTGGGCGCGACGCTGCCCTGCGGCTGCGCGGGCGCGCCGGCCTCCTGCGACGCCGTGGAGACGGCGGGCTTGGGCGTTGGGAAGAACCGCTCGGAGATGAAGGGCCAGCCGAGCAGGATGACGAGCGTGAGCAGCACCGCCAGGATCAGATTGCGCTTGTCGTCCACTTGCTTTCAGCTTCCCGTCTGTTGCGTCATTATCGGTGATGGTGCCGGCGGGTCGTCGGTTCGCCCCGCCGGTCGGGCACCGGGTCATAGCCGTGCCCGCCCCAAGGGTGGCAGCGCAATAGCCGCTTCAACGCGAGCCAGCCACCCCTTATCGCGCCATGCCTCTCCACCGCCTCGATGGCATATTGCGAGCAGCTCGGCATGTAGCGGCAGCTCGGCGGCAGGATACGGCTGGGCACGGCCTGCCAGAAGCGGGCGATGAGGATGAGCAGGCGAGCGATCATGCCGCGGGCTCCGGCGGCGTGGCCGGCCGCGGCGATGCCGTCTCCCCCTTCGCGCTTCCCCTCGCGCGACCGTCCTTTTCGCCAGAAGGCGCCGCCATCCGCGCCGCCGCTTTGGCGAGCGCCTTGCGCAGCTCCGCGTCGAGCAGGGCGAAATCGCGCTCGATGCCCCCTTCGCGGCCGATCAGCACATGGTCGGCGCCGGAGATGCCGCGCTCGCGCAGCAGCGGCCGCGCAATCTCGCGAAAACGGCGTCGCATCCGGTTACGGATGACGGCGCCGCCGACTTTCTTGGTGATGGTGATGCCGAGCCGAGGTGTCGGATCGCCGTCGCGGCGGTCCCGCACCAGCAGCACGAACCCAGGCATGGGCACGCGCTGACCGCGATTGGCGGCCAGGAACTCGGCGCGTCGGGTCATGCGACCCGGAGCGCGCCGGTCAGTCTCGCTCAGGCCGAGAGGCTCTTGCGGCCGCGAGCGCGACGCGCGCGCAGCACCTTGCGGCCCGCCGCAGTCGCCATGCGGGCACGGAAACCGTGGCGGCGCTTCCGAACCAGATTGCTCGGCTGAAAGGTGCGCTTCATCGTTCATTCCTCAATTCGAATCGGTCGAAAGACATGCGACAAAGGCCCGCCAAAACGGGGGCGGCCATCTGTCCGAAGGCGCGCGGATAAGCACAGAAGCCGGATTTGTCAATCTGACCCGAGCCAAAATACGCGCCTCTCCGCGCACACTCGGCAAAGCGCGCAGCACAATCCGCGCCGCTCGCTCGCCTTCTTCGCGCCGTTGCGCGACTCGTCTTTCCTCACCCCGGATGCGTCCCGCTGCCCGATCGGCTATGAGGGCTTAAAGGCCGGCCTTCAATGCCGGCGAATCGCGACAGGAGAGAGCGCCGCCATGCACCAGATCATGCTCGATGCCACCATGCGCAGCCGCCATGCAGAGGAGCGCGGCGGCAGCCCTCATGTCGTGAAGCGGCTCGATCCGGCACGCACCGCGCATCTCATCATCGACATGCAGAACGGCTTTCTGGAGATTGGCGCCCCCGTCGAGGTGCCGCTGGCGCGCGACGTCGTGCCGGCAATCAACCGGGTGAGCCGTGCGCTGCGCCGCGCAGGCGGGCACAATGTCTTCGTGCAGTTCACCACCCCGCTCGATCCCGCGAGCTGGTCCGCCTTTTACGAGCGCTTCACGCCGCAGGCCGCCGCGCAGCACCAGGCGGCCTTCCAGCGCGACGCCCATCTCTGGCAGCTCTGGCCCGAGCTGGACGTGGACGATGCCCGCGACGCGCGGATCGAGAAGCAGCGGCTGGGCGCTTTCATCCCCGGCACCTGCGATCTCGACGCCTGGCTGCGCGCGCGCGGCATCGATACGCTGATCGTCTCCGGCACGCTCACCAACTGCTGCTGCGAATCCACTGCGCGCGATGCGATGCAGCTCAACTATCGGGTGATCTTCCCCTCCGACACCAATGCCGCGCTGAGCGACGCAGAGCATAATGCCACGCTGCACAGCATGGCCTTCATTTTCGGCGACGTGATGACGGTAGCAGAAATCGAAAGCCTGCTCGCGCCCGTGTCCGTCGCGGCCAGCTGAGGGTGTGGCCGCCCCTGCGAAAGCAGGGGCCCGCCGCCAGCCGAACGCCTTCGGCACCTCGCACTCGCCTCGTCATTCCCGAGAAAGTGGGAATCCAGGGGTTGGAGCTAGATTGCCTGCGGCGAACTGACGTTTCTCGCTTTCGTCGGAATGATGAAATGAAACGCCAGCGACGGCTCAATCCCGGTCCGGCGCGCCGGGTGGGAAATAGTGGCGGTAAGGCCGCGCCGCCTCAATACAGCGCGCCACCGAGCCGCGGGCGTTGAGCCGGGCGCGGTAGGCACGCAGCACGGGGAACGCATCCGGGATCGGCCGCACCCAATCGGCATAGAAGAGGGCCGGCGCGGCAGCGCAGTCAGCCATGGAGAAACCGCTGGCGCAGGCCCAGTCACGGCCGGCGAGCTGTGTCTCCAGCCAGCCGTAAATGGCGTCCAGCGCCGCTTCGTGCCGGGCGATACGCGCCCGGTCGGGCGCGGCGGCATCGATCAGATATTCGCCGACGATGCCCTGCATCGGCGTCATCACATGATTGTCGAACACCCGGTCCATGAACCGCACCGCCAGCGCGTCCGTGGCATTGGCGGGCAGCATCGGCGCGCGCTCATAATGACGCAGGTCGAGATATTCGATGATGGTGGTCGCCTCGATCACCGGCTTGCCCTCATCGAGCAGCACGGGGAACTTGCCCAACGGCCAGTGATCGCGCAGCGCGTCCATCACGCCGGCCTCTTCCACCATCAACGGCTCGAAGGGCAGCGCCTTTTCGTAGAGCGCGATCATCGCCTTCCAGCTGTAGGACGAGAAGGGGTGATAGAAGAGCCGGTAGCTCATGCGCCGTCGCCCGCTGCCGCCGCCTCGAGGGCGGCGATGTCAATCTTGCGCATCGCCAGCATCGTCTGGCTCACGCGCCTGGCGGCGTCCGGGTCTGGATCAGCCAACAGGGCGGTGAGGCGCCGGGGCACAATCTGCCAGCTCAGACCCCAGCGATCCTTGCACCAACCGCAATTGCTCTCCGCGCCACCATTGGCAGTGATCGCCGCCCACAGCCGGTCGGTCTGCGCCTGGTCGTCGGTGTGGATCTGAAAGCTCACCGCCTCGGTGAACTTGAACAACGGCCCGCCGTTGAGGCCAATGAACGAACGGCCGCCCAGCGTGAACTCCACGAGCAGCACGTCGCCTTCCTTCATCGAGGGATTGTCCGAGGGCGCACGCATGACGCGATCGACATGGCTGTCGGGCACCAGCGTCACATAGAAGGCAGCGGCCTCCTCGGCCG
>DASRXY010000015.1:0-8687 GCA_035654035.1 Sphingobium sp.
GTGCCGGCGAGGCGCGGCGGATGGCGCAGCAGGCCAGTGGGATCGGAAAGGCGGCCGCGCTCCAGCCGCATCATCTGCGCGCCGCCCACCTTGGCGAGCAACTCATAATCATGGGTGGCGACGATGATGGTGGTCCCCAGCTTGTTGAGCGCCTCGAACAGCGTGATGAGCCGGCTCGCCATCTCGGTATCGACATTGCCGGTGGGCTCGTCGGCCACCAACAGCTCCGGCCGGCCAATCACGGCGCGGGCGATGGCAACGCGCTGCTGCTCGCCGCCCGAGAGCGTCGCGGGCAGCGCATTGGCCCGGTGCGTCAGGCTCACCCAATGCAGCATCTCCTCCACGGGCGTGCGGAGCTGCTCTTCAGCCACGCCCGCCAGCCGCAGCGGCAGCGCGATATTATCGAAAGCGGAAAGATGCGGGAGCAGACGGAAATCCTGGAACACCACGCCGATGCGCCGACGGAAGCCGGGCAGGCGCGCGCGCGGCAGCGTCACCACATCAGTATCGAACAGGCGGATCGCTCCCCGGCTCGGCCGCTGGGCGAGATAGAGCAATTTGAGCAGCGACGTCTTGCCCGCACCTGAGGCACCAGTGAGGAAATAGAACGCGCCTTCGGACAGGCTGAAGCTCAGGTCCGAGAGCGTCTCTGGCCCCGGCCCATAGCGCAGGCCGACATTTTCGAACTGGACGATCGTCGTCATCGGCTGCTGACCGGCCCTTGCTCACCCCAATGCGCGGCATCCTCCCCAGGCCGGAGGCGCCCGATGCGCCCCGGTGCATGGCACAGGCTCACGGCAGGGGCAAGGCAGCTACGGCATCCTGCATGGGCTCCCCGCTTTCGGTTCATCGCTGGCTTGCCCTCGCTCGAAATCCAGTGTTTATGACGCGCAATGATCCTCATCTGCCCCGAGTGCGCGACGCGCTATCTGGTCCCCGACAGTGCGATCGGCCCGACCGGCCGTCAGGTTCGCTGCGCGTCGTGCAAGCATAGCTGGTTCGAAGAAGGCATCCTGCCGCAGCGGCCAGACAGTGCGGCGGAGGAGCCGCCGGGCGCACCGCCCGCGCCCGCCGCTCCGCAGGCAACCGAGGCTGCCGTCGAACCACCCGTGCCGGCAGATTCACCCTCTGCCGATCTCGCCGCCCCTGAGCCGGAGGTGGACACACCAATGGTGGCCCCGCGTCCTGCGCCGGCCATCCCGACCGAGAACCCACTGGCCCGCCCGGCGGAGCCCTCGGCGGAAACAGTGACGGACATCGCGCCGGTGCCGGCCGAGGCCGCATCCGATCCCGTGCCCGACGCCGCGGACGAAGCCTCCGAGCTGGACGCACCCGATTTCTACCGAGACTATGAGAGCTTTGAGGCCCCGCGTCCGCGCCGCCGCAACCGCGCCCGCACCTGGACGCTACTCGCCTTTTTCTACCTGCTGCTGGTGAGCGCGGCGGGCGGAGCCCTCTGGTATTTCGGTCCTCCGGACTGGGCCGTGAACCTGGGCATGGTACCCGCGCGGAGCGATACCGGCCTCAAAATCGAGCTGGTCAACCATGATCGGCGCGAGGTCGAGGGTCGCCTCGTCTACGCCTACACCGCCGTCATCACCAATCACGGCAACGAGCAGGTGCCGGTGCCACCGCTCTCGGTGGAGCTGCGCGATGCGAGCCGCAAGCTGGTCTTCACCTCCACCACCAAGGCGGACAAGGCAGCACTGCGCCCCGGCGAAACAGCGCGAATCTCCGAAACGCTGGTCGACATCCCGCGCAGCGCGCAGGAATTCGGCATCAATTTCTTCCCTAGCGCCCGCTGAGAGAGCCTGCAGTTACACTGCCTTGCGGGAGTGCAACCCGGCGCAACGCCGGTTTTCCGCCAGCGCGCGCCTGCTTCGAGCGCAATTGCGAAAAGCGTCTAGAGGGTAGTTGCACCGGCCGAAACCCTTTGCTAAAGGCCGCCGCCTACCCGGGAGGCCACACGGCCCCTCACCCCCTGATGTGCGGTCGTGGCGGAACTGGTAGACGCGCAACGTTGAGGTCGTTGTGGGCGAAAGCCCGTGGAAGTTCGAGTCTTCTCGACCGCACCATCTCCTTCAAAAAAATCGATTTCGCCTTCGGGCACGCGCCGCGCATGAGCGCCAGCCTTGCTATCCGAAGGACACATCCAGGAACATCATCGTCACGAAGCCGAGCGCGATGCCGATGGTCGCCTGTCGTTGAAAGCCCCGGCTGTGGGTTTCCGGGATGATCTCATGGCTGACAACATGGAGCATGGCGCCGGCCGCGAAGGCGAGCGCCCAGGGGAGCACCGGCTCGGCCAGCGAGACGACGGAGGCGCCCAACAGGCCGCCCGCCGGTTCCAGCAACCCGGTCGCCGACGCGATGAGAAACGCCTTCATCTTGCCGACGCCATTGGCGCGTAAGGCAAGCGCAACCGCCAGGCCTTCCGGCAGGTTCTGGATACCGATGCCGGCCGCCAGGGCCGCCGCCTTGTCGACATAGCCACTCCCGAAGCCGACGCCCACGGCCAACCCCTCGGGCAAATTGTGGATCGTGATCGCCGCAACGAAGAGCGTGACGCGATTCATTTTCGCATTCACCGGACCCTGGTTTCCCTGCACGAAATGACGGTGCGGAATGAGGGCATTGGCCCCAGCCATCGCACCCGCGCCCAGCAGCAGGCCCACCGCTGCAATGCTGGCCGGCACGAAACGCGAAGCGAACAGTGCCGAAGCGGTCTCGATGGCGGGCAGAAGCAGAGAAAAGAAGCTCGCCGCCAGCATGATCCCGGCGGCGAAGCCGAGCAGCGCATCTTCCCGGCGCGCCGACATGCCCGGCCCGAACAGCACCGGAATCGCGCCTACCAGCGTCATGAAGCCGGCCGCCGTGCTGCCCAGCAGGCCGAGCAGGATAAGGTTCATGTCATTCATGGCCCGGCCCCCACGGATGCTTATATGCCGCGCTCGAGGCGGGCCGGGGCCCCGCTTGTGCGGCCGAGGCGCGCGGGCAGCCCATCAACAGCGCGCCGGCGCCGTGGTGCTGCGGGCGCAGCCGGCCTTCAGCTGCGCGCGCAGATTGGCGAGTGCGGGCGCAGGAACGGTCGGTCGCAAGCGGGCCGCCTTGCCATTGCGCAGGCGGGCGCGGTCCTCCTCCGGCGGCTCGACCACGCGCACGCGCACCGGCGCCACGCCGCCCGCGCGGATGCCGAGTAACTCGGCCGCGCCACGCGAGAGGTCGATGATGCGCCAGTCATTGCCGAAAGGCCCGCGATCGTTGATGCGCACCAGGATCGTGCGCCCGGTCTCCAGCGCCGTCACTTCCACATAGGTCGGCAGCGGCAGCGTGCGGTTCGCGCCGGTGATCGCGCCGGGGCGGAAGCGCTCGCCATTGGCGGTGCGATTGCCCGATTCCGAGCCGTACCAGCTTGCAAAGCCCAGCATGTCATAGGTGGGATCCGCGGCGGGGACATAAGTCTGGCCACGAATGCTGTAGGGCGGTCCGATCCGCACCGGCACATCACTCACCGGGCGGTAAGAGGTGGTTGCACAGGCCGAGAGGAAGAGCGCCGCGAGCGGCACGATCATGCGGAGAGAGGAACGCGGCAGCGAAGGCATGGCCCCTGCCTAGCGGATCACGCGGGCCGGCGCGACTGTCCCTCGCGCTGAGGAAGGCGAACTCTGCCTGATCCCACGTCGCACAGCGTTAGGAGGGGAGGCTCAAAGCCGGGCGGGCCGTGTCTCTCAACAATCCGCAAGACGCTCGATCATTATCATGCTAATGATGATGGATAATTCAGACGGAGGGGAGAAACCTGACCATGAAGCCGCTTCGCAGCGCCGCCGCCGATTCGCCGTCTCGCCGCGCGCACTGGTATCAGCTCGGCCTGACGCCAGAGGACATGGCCAAGCCCAAGATCGCGGTAATCAACAGCTCCTCTGAACTGGCGGTCTGCTACGCCCATCTCGACGGCGTGGCAAAAGTGGTGAAGGACGCGATCCGCCAGGCCGGTGGTATTCCCTTCGAGGTGCGCACAACGGCGCCCTCCGACTTCATCACCGGCGCCGGACGCTCGGGGAGCTACATTCTCTCCGCCCGCGACCTCGTCACCAACGATATCGAAGCGCAGGTCGAGGCCGCAATGCTGGATGGTATGGTCTGCCTCACGAGCTGCGACAAGACCCCACCGGGGCACATGATGGCGGCCGGGCGGCTCGATATCCCTACGATCCTTGTCATCGGCGGCTATCAGGCCTCCGGCGCCATCGATGGCGACCCGGTGGACCTGGAGGACCTCTGGTCCGGCACCATCGGCACGCGCTTCGGCAAGCCATTCAAGCACGACCCCGAGGAGATGATGCGCCAGGCTATTCGCTCGCCCGGCGTGTGCTCCGGCATGGCGACGGCCAACACCATGCACAGCGTGGTGGAAGCCATTGGCATGTCCCTCCCCGGCTCCGCCCCTGTCCGTGCTAACAGCCGCAAGATGTTCGACGCCGCGCGCGAGAGTGGGACGCGTATCGTCGAGATGGTGCGCGAGGACCTAACGCCGCGCCGCATCATGACGCCCGGCGCCTTCCGCAATGCGGTGGCCACGGTGCTCGCCGTTTCGGGTTCCATCAACGCCATCAAGCATCTTCAGGCCGTGGCGGTGGAGAGCGGCCTGGATCTCGACATCTACGCGCTCTGGGATAAAGTGGGCCGGCAAGTGCCGGTTCTCTCCGCCGTGCGGCCCAATGGCGCGGTGCGCATCGAGCAATTCGAGGATGCCGGCGGCGCACGCGGCATCTTGAAGCAGCTCGAGCTGCTGCTCGATCTCGACGCGATGACCTGCTCGGGCCAGCGCATGGGCGAGGTGCTGGCGGACTATGCAGTGCCCGATGCCGCGATCATTAGGCCACTCGATAACCCGATCTGCGAGGGGCCGAGCATCGCCATCCTCAAAGGCAGCCTGGCGCCAGAGAGCGCGGTGGTGAAGCTCGGCATCCGCGATGGCAAGCGGCCTGATTTCTTTGAGGGCCCGGCCCGCTGCTTCGACGACAATGCCGCCTGCCTGAGCGCCATCGAGGCAGGCACGGTGAAAGCCGGCGACGTCATCATCCTGCGCGGCCAGGGTCTCAAGGGCGGCCCGGCAATGGGCGGCGGAGCCTCTGTGGTGCTGTTCGCGCTGGACGCAGCGGGCATCGCGCGTGAAACGGCGTTCATCACCGACTGCCAACTCTCGGGCCTCTGCCTCAAGGGCCTGACAGTCGCGGAAGTGGCACCCGAATCGGCGGATGGCGGGCCCCTCGGCCTGGTGGAGGATGGCGACCCCGTCCGCATCGACGTGCCCAATCGCACGCTCGACCTGCTCGTCGATCCCGCCGTGCTGGCCACGCGCACACCCCCCGCCGCCAAGACGGCAGGCGGCTATCTGGGGCAATATCAGCGCACAGTGCAGGCGATGTCTACGGGGGCAGTGCTGGGCGGGTGAGGCAGACGGCCTGAGCCACCGCTATGATGGCGGTTGATCGGGAGCGGAGGGTCGTTCACCTTCCTCATCTGCGCTCAGCCACCCTGGCTTCTGCCTGCGCAGGAGCACAGGATGGGGACGCAATGTTGTGATGCGCTCCAACCGCCGCTGAAATGGCTCAATTCCGGGCAGGAGGGTAAAGTGGCTGGTAGTCAGCCGCTATAACTGCGGCCGTCCTCGTCCGGCCGCAGCGCCCCCTCAGGGCTGGCCGGGCGCGCCCTCGGGCATCGGCATGGGAGCGCCGCCACCACCGCCGCCGAGCTGCTGCTGGAGCATCTGCTGCATCTGCATCTGGCGCTGCAATTCCATCACCTCGGCGCGGGTGCGGAAATCGTGGAGCGTGATCTCGAAGACCAGCGTGCTGTTGGCAGGGATGACTTCGCCCCGCGCCTGATCGCCATAGGCCAGTTCGGGCGGGATACGCACGCGCATGCGGCCACCCTTGCCCAGCATCGTCACGGCTTCGGCAAAGCCGGGGATCATGCTGGTGAGATCCATCGGCGTCGGCTGGGGCGATTCGTCGAACACCATCCCATCATCCAGCATGCCCTTGTAGGAGACCTGCACAAAATCGTCCCGGGTCGGGCTGCCCGGGGTACCGGTTTCGAGGATCTGATAGGCCAGGCCACTCTTGCTGTGCCCAAAGCCGCGCAGGCCGTTCCAAGCGAGCGCCAGCGCCACCAGCAGCACCAGCGCCACCCCGAGCCACAGACGGCCCACCGAACCCTTGCGGATTGGCTGCAACGGAACTGCGGTCACGGACGACATAGGGCCCTCGCTAGATACAGGCGCCTGTCAGCAGGCAATGATGGACACGGCGCCCGGCCAGCTCGCGGCGCGGCCGGCGCCGAATTTCAGGTAGTCTTAGCGCGCGCCGTCGCGCTCGGCGCGCTTGCGCTCCAGCTTGCGGGCACGGCGCACGGCGGCAGCCTTCTCGCGAGCCCGCTTCTCGGACGGCTTTTCATAGTGACGACGGAGCTTCATCTCGCGATACACGCCTTCACGCTGCAGCTTCTTCTTGAGCGCCCGCAGCGCCTGATCGACGTTATTGTCGCGCACGATGATTTGCATAAGCCCGTCTGTCTCCAATCTCGGATGGCCGGGCGCCGTTCAAACCGCGACGCCGGACGTTTCCAAAAACAATATGCGCCGCGACGAATCCATCGCGGCGTATCGGGCGGGCCCTTACCAGCCGGCGGTTAATGGATCAAGACGCAAACGCTGGAAAGCGGCGCGACGAAGACAAGTCATCGACAGGATATAACCCATTGGGGGCACTCTGCGCCATGAAAGAAGCTGGCAAGATCTTCACACGACAAGCCTGGTGCCCCGCTCACGATGCAAACCGGCCGCCGGCGAGTCACTCGCCGCCCGCCGCGCAGGGAGCAGCGGCAGGGCGACAGCGACAGCGGCATCGGGACAGCACGCGGAGCATATTGCTCGCCCCGTCACCCGTCGTCGGCCGCTCGACTTTTTCCGGCCACCGGCGCATGATCGGGGCAGGAGAGAAGAGTCTTCAGGAGACTGCCATGGCCACCGCCCTCAACAAGAGCCCAATGACGGACGCGGAGTGGGAAGCCCGCCAGCAGCTCGCTGCCTGTTATCGCATCTTCGCTTATTATGGCTGGGACGAGCTGATCTACACGCACATCTCGCTGCGCGTGCCCGGCGAGGACGAGACGTTCCTCATCAATCCCTTCGGCTTGCATTTCAGCGAAGTGACCGCCTCCAACCTGCTCAAGATCGACATTGAGGGCAACAAGCTGTGCGACAGCAACTATCCGGTGAACCGCGCCGGCTTCGTGCAGCACAGCCTCTTCCACCGCGCGATTCCCGATGCGCACTGCGTCATGCACACGCACACCACTGCGGGAATGGCCGTCGCCTCCACGCGCGAGGGGCTGACGCCGACCAGCTTTTATGCCGGCTTCTTCGCGGGGCAAATCGCCTATCACGATTTCGAGGGCGTCACGATCCGCGACGAGGAAGGGCCGCGTTTCCTGGCCAGCCTAGGCAACAAGCGCTTCATGATCCTGCGCAACCACGGCCTGCTGGTGATGGGCGAGACCGTGCCCGCCGCCTTCTTTCGCTATTTCATGCTGGAGCGCGCCTGCCAAATCCAGATCGCCACGCGCCAGGCCGGGACGCCGCTGGAAATCCCGCAGGACGTGATCGACGTGCATCAGCGCGACATGTACGGCGCCTGCCCGCCGGGACATTTCGGCGTGACCGAGTTCAACGCCATGACGCGCATCATCGACCGGATCGACCCGAGCTGGCGGGACTAGGATTTGCCGTTGCAAGCGAAGATGGCGCTGGCCTCTCGGACTGACCGCCGATGACCGGACCAGAGGACGTACCGGCGGCATTCCAGTTCGCCTGGAACGCCCATGACATGGTGGCCTTTGCGGCCCTCTTCCATGTGAATGCGCGCTTCGTGAACCGCTTTGGCCATTATGATGCGTGGCATCGACGAGATCATTGCCATGCACCAGTCGATCCGCGCGACCGTCTATCGCGACTCGACGCTGGAAAATGCGCTTATCGATTGCATCCCGATCAGCGAGGACGCGACGGTTCTGCATTTCTGGAGCCGTCTTTCGGTGAGCGGCGCAGCGCATCCGGCCGGAGCGCATGCGGTGGACACGCTGGTGCAGGCGGTGGTTACGAAGCGCGATGTGCAGTGGCGCATTCAAGCGCTTGAGGATGTGACGTTCACCGACCCCAGCACGGGCGAAGCCCGTTTGCGAGATTAGAGGTTGTCTGCTCCAAGCGAAAAAACGGCCTACCGCTCACATCTGCAATCCAGCGGCGCATAGGCTCTTGTAACGCGTGGCCGGATCGGGCGTGGTCCGCCATTTAACTGGTACCGTGAGCAAAACCCCGCCGGACTCTTGCGCTGCTCCTCTCTCGGCACCACAAGGGGTGGCGCATGACCAAGTTCACCGTCAATGACCGGCCGGTCCAATATCATATGGACCCGCAGACGCCGCTCCTGTGGGCGCTTCGTGACGCCTCTAATCTCACCGGCACCAAATATGGCTGCGGCACGGGAGACTGCGGCGCCTGCACGGTGGACATAGACGGCGTGGCGGTGCGCAGTTGCCAGGTGAGCATCGCGGCGGTGGAGGGGCGCTTCGTCACGACCATCGAGGGCCTCTCGGCGGATCGCAGCCATCCGGTGCAGCAA
>DASRXY010000016.1:0-8307 GCA_035654035.1 Sphingobium sp.
CTTTGGCCATCGGCGCGTCTGCCGTGCAGGTCCGCTCATCACTCCCCCAAAACAATATGGCCCGAACATTATGGTCTCCGGACAGAATGCCTTATCGGCAATCACGCGGCTTGATGAAACCGGCCCCCCCAATTGCACGAAAGGGGATATTTCAGCGCGCGCGCCAAGCGGCTTGCAAAGCCCGAAGTCCCGCCGTTACAGCGAATCGAGCCCACGGCACGGGAGACGCGCATGACCGATCCTCTCTTCGATATTGGCGGCAAGACCGCGCTCGTCACGGGCGGCACCAGCGGCATTGGTCTCATGATCGCGCGCGGGCTCGCGGTGCGTGGCGTGAAGACCTATCTCGCCGGTCGCGATCCGGAGCGCACCGCCGCGCTCGCGCGCGAGATCACAGCGGAGGGCGGCCAGTGCCGGGCGCTGACCGGCGACCTTGCCGATCCGGACGGGCCCCGCGTGCTGGCCGACGCACTGGCGTTGCGGGAACAGCGGCTGGACATCCTCGTCAACAATGCTGGCGCCAATGCTACTGGCAGCCTTGCCGCCATGACCATGGCCGATTGGGACCTCGTGCTCCAGGTGAATGTGCGCGCGGCCTTCTTCCTCACCCAGGCGCTGCTCCCGCTGCTCAAAGCGGCCGCGCGGGCCCAGGACCCCGCGCGCATCGTCAACATCGGGTCGATCGGCGGGCTGCACGTCCCCAATTGGGAGGCACATGCCTATGGCGCCTCCAAGGCGGCGCTCCACCACCTGACCCGCTCGCTCGCCAAGGCGCTGGGGCCGGAGCGGATCACCGTCAACGCTATTGCGCCAGGGCCTTTTCCCTCGCGGCTCACCGACACGGAGTCGGAGGCGGTGCGCAAGAGCGTGGTGACCTATGTGCCACTCGGCCGGCCCGGCGAGGCGGACGATATTGTGGGCGTCGTCACCTTCCTCGCCGCGCGCGCGGGCGCCTATGTCAACGGAACCACCATCCCGCTCGACGGCGGCTATATCGCAGCGCTTTAGCGGCTGGACGGTACCGCCCGCTCCCGCGTCAGAAGCCGACCTGATCGCCGCCCTTGAGGCCGAGCAGGGTGCGCGCTTCGTCGGGCGTGGCGATCTCCAGCCCCAGTTCCTCGACGATGCGGCGAATGCGCGTCACCTGCTGGGCGTTGGACGTAGCGAGTTCGCCCTTGCCGATATAGAGACTGTCTTCCAGCCCCACGCGGGCATGGCCACCGAGCAGCACGCTCTGGGTGCAGAAGGACATCTGGTGGCGCCCGGCGGCGAAGGCGGAGAAATGATAATCGCGGCCGAACAGCCCGTCGGCGATTGTCACCATATGCGCCATATTGCGCACGTCCGTCCCGATGCCGCCCAATATGCCGAAAATGCCTTGGATGAGGAACGGCGGCTTGATGAGCCCTTTGTCGGCGAAATAAGCCAGCGTGTAGAGATGGCCGATATCGTAGCATTCGAACTCGAAGCGGGTGCCGAAGGCCTGACCCACCTCCACCATGATCCGCTCGATAAAGCCATTGTCATTATACATGATCCGGTCGCGTGCGCCGGTGACATAGGGCTCTTCCCACGGATGCAACCAGTTGGAGACACGCGCGGCGGCGCCGGAGAAATCGAAAATCAGCGGCCCCATGTTGAGCGAGGCCAGCTCCGGTTGGGTTGCCTTGGCGCCTTCCAGCCGCGCGTCCAGCGTCATGGTTGCGCTGCCACCGGTGGAGATGTTGACGATGGCATCCGTCGCCTGCCGAATGCGCGGCAGGAAAGCCATGAAATCGGCGGCGCGCGGCGAGGGGCTGCCATCCACCGGGTCGCGGGCATGAAGATGCAGGATCGCCGCACCCGCCTCCGCCGCCTCGATGGCCGCCCGCGCGATCTCGTCGGGCGTTACTGGCAAGTGCGGTGACATGGAAGGCGTGTGGATGGAGCCGGTCGGCGCGCAGGTGATGATGACCTTGCGGCTTCTGCCCTGATCGAACATCGCGGCGCTCCTACAGGCCGGCCTGGCAGAGATATTTGATGTTGAGATACTCCTCCAACCCGTGATGCGAGCCTTCGCGGCCGAGCCCGGATTGCTTGACGCCGCCAAAGGGCGCGGCGGCATTGGAGATGAGGCCGGTGTTGATGCCGACCATGCCGCTCTCGATGTCGCGGCTGGCGCGGGCGATGGTGCGCGGATCGGTCGCGCAGACATAGGATGCGAGGCCAAAGGGCGTGGCATTGGCGAGCGCGATGGCCTCCTCATAGTGCGTGAAGCGGATGACCGGCGCGAGCGGGCCGAAGGTCTCCTCTCGCGTGAGCAGTGCGTCCTGCCGCACGGCGGAGAGCAGCGCGGGTGGCATCATTCGCCCCTCGCCCCGCGCGCCGGCAAGCAGCGTGGCGCCGGCGGCCACAGCCTCGTCGAGGTGCTCGTTCACCTTCGTCACCGCCGCTGCGTCGATCAGCGGGCCGATGTCGCTCGCCTCGTCGAAGCCGTCGCCCAGCTTGAGCGCCGTCACACGTGCCGCGAAGGCGGCGACGAAGCGGTCGTGAATGCCGGCCTGAACATAGATGCGATTGGCCGCGATGCAGCTCTGGCCGCAATTGCGGAACTTGGCGACCATGGCGGTCTCGACGGCAGTGTCCAGATCGGCGTCGTCGAAGATGAGCAACGGCGCATTGCCGCCCAGCTCCAGCGACAACCGCTTGATGGAGGGACCGGAGGCCTGCATCAGCCAGGCACCTATTTCCGTCGAGCCGGTGAAGCTGATCTTGCGCACGATCTCGGACGACGTGACCAACTCGCCGATCATCGACGCCTTGCCGGTGACGACATTGACCGTGCCCTCGGGAAAGCCGGCCTGCTGCGCCAGTGCCGCCAGCGCGAGCGCCGAAAGGGGCGTCTGGGAGGCAGGTTTGGCGACCATGGTGCAGCCTGCCGCCAGCGCCGGCGCCAGCTTGCGAGTGAGCATGGCATTGGGGAAATTCCACGGTGTGATCGCCACGCACACGCCGATCGGTTCGCGCTCGGCGCGCAACTGCCGGTCCGGCGCGGGCGCGGGGATGGTCTCGCCCAGCGCACGCGTCGCCTCCTCGGCATAGAAGCGCACGAAGCTGGCGCCATAGTCGATCTCCGCGCGCGCCTCGCGCAGGGGCTTGCCGTTCTCCAGCGTGATGAGCCGGGCCAGCGCCTCGCGATTTTCGACGATGAGAGCGTGCCAGCGCGCCAGCAGGTCACCGCGCTGGGCGGCCGGGCGGCGCGACCAGTCGGCAAAGGCGCGCGCAGCGGCGTCGATGGCGCGCTGCACCTCCGGCCGGTCGAGGTCCGGCACGGAGCCGATCGTTTCGCCGGTGAAGGGATCGTCCACTGCGATGGTCCGTCCGGACGCCGCGGCGTGCCACCGTCCGTCAATCAGCGCCTGCTGGCGGAACAGCGGCGAGGCGCGGACGGCCTCCACATGATCGGCGTGAGTCTGGTTGGCCACGGTTGCGTGCTCCTGTCCGTCTGTCCGTTACATTTCAATCTATGCCCGCTGCCCTAGATCGGCCAGTCCCGCTCCACTTGCCTATTGCGGCTTGGATGCTTGCGCGCGGGGGCTGGGGGCACGTGCGCGGCATCAAGAGCTAATGCCCCTCTGGACAAGAACGCGCAGGGTGGCTCCCGCAGAAACGCAGGCGTTACTTGAGGGTGCCGCGTTGAACTCTTTTCTGTCGTCTTTCACGGGCCGGTCCACCGGTATGCTCGGCACTTGGGTCAAGATCCCGTCGCTGGAAACGGTGGAACTGCTTGGCCATGCCGGCTTCGATTTCGTGGTGATCGACATGGAGCATGCGCCCCATGGGCTGGAGCTCGCCTATCGTCTGATCTTCGCGGCGCAGGCCTGCGGCATGGCGGCGCTGGTCCGCCTGCCCGATCAGGGTGGCAGCGACATCCAGCGCCTGCTCGATGGCGGCGCGGACGGCCTGCTGGTGCCGCGTGTCGACAGCCTGGAGATGGCGCAGCGTATCACGCGACAGATGGTCTTTTCACCGCGCGGCGAGCGGGGCCTTGGCGCCACATCCCGCGCGGGACGCTGGGGCATGATGCCGGTGAGCGACTATGTGCGGCGCGGCAATGATGAATGCCTGCGCATGGTGCAGCTTGAGGATTGGGAGACGCTCCAGTGCGCCGCCGACTATCTGGCGTTGCCGGATGTTGGTGGCGTGTTCGTGGGCCTTGGCGACCTTTGGCTCTCCAGCGGCAAGGCGGCCGACGATCCCGATGTGCAGGCGCTGGTTCGTGCCGTGTGCGCAGCCGCCGCCGATGCCGGCAAGCTGAGCGGCATCGCCGCCGCCACGCCGCGCGAGGCCCGCACCTATCTCGACCTTGGCTATGCGCTCGTCATGGTCAGCAACGATGCCACCTTGTTCGGCAAGGCGGCCCTCGCCGCCGTGGCCCAGACCCTGGGGCAAGCCTGATCTGCCGCCAACGGAGCAAGACCCATGTATGAATCCGACGATCCCCGTTCGCGCCTCTCTACCGCCCAGGCAGCGCCTGTGCCGGCGGCCACGGCCTTCGGCCGTTCCACTTATGCGCGCTTCTATGCCGAGCCGCCGCAGCAGGAGGCTGCGTTGCACCGGACGTGGATCGCGCGGGGGCAGAATTTCGTGCTGGTCTATTCGGAGGCCGAGCCCGGTGCCGTGTTCGAACGCACCGGCCAGGTCGACGAATATGTGCTGCTGCTGCCGGAGGCGCCGAGCGCCGCGCGCGTGGAGGTCAATGGCGAGACACAGCAGATCGGCGGCTTTACCGTCACCATGATCCCGCCGGGCGATAGTGCCGTCCACGTGACGGCCGGCGGGCCCGTCGTGCGCCTGTTCTCAGCGCGTTCGGCGGATCTTGCAGCGCTTGCCTCCAACGCCGAGATTTATGCGGGACCACACCCGCAGGTGCCGCCGTTCCAGGCCTGGCCGGAGCCGGCGGGTGGTTATCGCCTGCGCAGCTACAGCCTCGACGTGCCGGACGAGCCGGGGCGGTTCGGCAAGATTTTCCGCTGCACCACCTTCATGGTGAACGTGTTTCCGCCGCAAATGGGCCCGCGCGACCCTGCCAAGCTCTCGCCGCACCATCATGACGATTTCGAGCAATGCTCGCTCGCGATCGGCGGCACCTATGTGCATCACCTGCGCTGGCCGTGGACGGCCAATCTCGCGGACTGGCAGCCGGATGAGCATGAGGAATGCGGCTCGCCTTCCATCGCGGTGATCCCGCCGCGCGTCATTCACACCTCCGCGGCCATCGACCCTGGCGTTAATCTGCTCGTCGACATCTTCTCGCCGCCGCGCGAGGATTTTTCGAAAATGGCGGGCTGGGTGCTTAACGCCGCCGACTATCCGATGCCGGCCTGATCTGGGGAGCTGGCGCGCCGACCATGGCAGACGAGAGCGAAACACCGCCGCTGGTCGATGCGCATGTCCATGTGTTCCGGTCCGACATGCCGGTGATGCCGGACGCCTGGACCCGCCTGGACTATGCCTTCCCCACGGAGGCCCTGATCGCGCTGCTGGATGCGCATGGCGTGCGCCATGCGGTCGTCTCCGGCCTCAGCATCGCGGGTACTTATAATGATTATACGCTTGCCGCCGTGCGGGCGCACCCGCGGCTGCGCGGCACGGTGATCGTCGATCCTACGGCCACGCCCGAGGCGCTGCGGGCGATGCGCGACGACGGCATTGTTGGCATGCGCCTGCAATTGGCGCGCCATGGTGCGCTGCCGGACTTCCGCTCGGTGCCCTATCGGCGGCTGCTGGCGCAGGCGCGCGACCTGGGCTGGCATGTCCACCTCGCCATCGAGGGGCCGCGCCTGCCGCCGGTGATGGCGGCGCTGCTGGAAAGCGGCATCGATGTGGTGATCGACCATTTCGGCCACCCCGATCCGGCCGATCCGCTGAATTGCGCAGGCTATCGCGCGATGATCGCGGCGGTCGACAGTGGCCGGCTGTGGATCAAGCTTGCCGCGGGCTTCCGCCTGCCCGGCACCGAGGCGTGGCGCACCGATCCGGCAGGCGATCTCGATGCGGTGGCCGACCGCGTCGCCGCCGATCTGCTGGCGCGCGTGGGGCCCGAGCGGCTGCTCTGGGGGAGCGATACGCCGTTCGTGGGCTATGAACGGCGCGTCAGCTACGCGCGCGTTCTGGAGAGCTACCGGCGCTGGGTGCCGGATCCGGCGGTGCGCGCCGCCATCGACCGGACCGCGCTGGCGCTTTACTTCAGCTAGAGGGCGATCTGGGTCCGATTGACCCGGATCGTCTCTGGATGGCCTCTATTGCAGTGGTTTCCCCCGGCACCGGACGAGTCCTTCTGGCTCGAGCACGCCGGGGGTCGCGCCCGGATTATTTATCGTCGAGAGTGGGATTGGTGATGGGCGCACCACCCTCGAACCAGTGCTCGAAGCGGCGGTAGGTGCACAGCCAGCGCTCGCCCACCCTGCGATAGTGGTCCGTCGCCAGGCTGATGGTGATGGGCGGGTGAGTCGGCAGGATCTTCTCGCCATTGGCGGCGTAGAGGAAGAGATGGTTGGTCGCTTCGGCCGTATCCGGGCCGGTGAAGCGGGCGCGGAAATTGGTGAAGCTGTGCACCGAGAGGCGCGGGCCCTGCTGGACGCGCCAGTCATAGAATTGCTGGATCTTCTCGCGCCCCTCATAGGAGGCGAACTGGCCATGGAAAACGGCGTCCTCGGTATAATAATCGCGTGCGTTCCGGCCGCCATTGGTATCGATTTCGAACCAGTAGTCGGCGAGTTGGAGAGCGAGTTCTGCGTTGAGTTTCAGGACGGCGTCGAGATCGGTCATGGATGGTCCTTCGATTGCAGGCGCGGCAGGTCAGAGCGCGGCTTCGTAGATGCGGGCGGCATCGGCTTCGGTCAGCTCACGCGGATTGCGCATGAGCAGGCGCGTCACCGTCATGGCGGCGGCCGCCATGTGCGGAATGGCGTTGGAGCTGATGCCGAAGGCGGACATGCCGGGCGCGATGCCGATGCGGCGGGAGAGCGCGGCGATCCGCTCCACGCCCTGCGCCGCGTCGGCCAGATCGTCGCCGGTGCGCGTGACGCCCAGGGCTTGCGCGACCTGGGCATAGCGCCCCGGCGCGGCCTCCAGATTGAAGCGCAGCACATGCGGCAGCAGGATCGAGTTGGCGACGCCGTGCGGCACATGGAATTCGCCGCCGAGCGGATAGGCGAGGGCATGGACGGCGGCGGTGTTGACTGGCCCCAGGCACATGCCGCCGAAGAAGCTCGCCCGCAGCATGGCGGCGCGTGCCTCAATGTCCGTGCCGTCCGCGCAGGCGCGCTCGATATGGTTGGCAATCAGGCGAATGCCCTCCAGCGCGTACATATCCACCAGCGGATGGGCAAACTTGTTGGCGAAGGCCTCGATGCAATGGGTGAGGGCGTCGACGCCGGTCGACGCCGTCACGGCGCGCGGCATGGAGATGGTGAGGCCGGGGTCGAGATAGGCGAGATCGGGCACCAGATGCTTGCTGACCACCCCTTTCTTGAGGTCGGCTTCCTCATCGCCCAAAATGGCGATGGGCGTGACCTCGCTGCCGGTGCCGGCCGTGGTCGGGATGCAGGCAAGGGGCAAGGCGCGCGCCTTGAGCAGGTCGACGCCGATGACCGCATCGATGGTCTGCGCGCCATCGAACAGCGCGGCGACCAGCTTGGCGACATCCATGGCGCTGCCGCCGCCCAGGCCAATGACGCAGTCGGCCCCGCAGGCCCGCGCTGCCGCCATGGCATTGGCGAAATCGCCGAGCGTCGGCTCGCCGGCAATGGCATCCCAAAGCGTAACGGCAAGGCCGGCAGTGCGGCAGGCCGCGATGAGTGGGTCGCACAGAGCGCGGATCGGCCCGGTCGTGACCAGGAAGGCGGCAGTGCAGCCGCGCTCGGCCAGATCGGCCGCGCAGTGCAGCGCAGCGTCGGTGCCGAAGCGCACCTGGCCCACATTGACCAGTGCGATGGGCCTGCTTTCATTCACGGTTCCGGTTCTCCGCTGCGGCGACAATGGCTCCTCCCTGTGACCAAAAGGGCGGCCTGGCTTGCCCAATCCGGCACCCTGCATTGCATCGCGCGCGCGGGGCCTTCAGGAAGCGGTGGACGGGCGCGCGCCGGCGCCGGGCAACAGGGAGTGCCTCATGAGGCAAGACCCGGCCGGCGTGCGGCGGCAAACACCGGGAAGACAGGCAGGGAACAGGCGCATGGCAGAGACGGTTTTCCTCGTGACCGGGGGCAGCAGGGGCATCGGCGCTGCCGTGGCGATGGCGGCGGCGCAGGCGGGGCATCGGGTGCT
>DASRXY010000017.1:0-3521 GCA_035654035.1 Sphingobium sp.
GGGCCGGTCCGCGCCTCGGCCATGGTCGAAAGCAGCAGGTCGGTGGAACGGGGCGAAAGCATTTCGCCGCGCTTGAGCTTGGCCAGCGCCTGCACGATGGCGGCGGGCGCCGCGCCGTCCGGCGGATCGGTGAGATAGGCGTCCAGTGCCCTTTCACGCACTGGCCGCGGCAGGGCCGAGCGCGCCGCATAGAAGCGCCGGCCCATCGCCATGTCCTGCGACCATTCAAGGCCCGCCGTCTTGCTCTGGAGCAGTCGCTCACCAGGGCCAAAGCGGATGTCGGCGATGAAGCGCCGGGCCAGGTAGCCGCGCACCGCATCCGACCCGCCAATGGTGCGCAGCACCGAATCATTGGCGGTGTTGTCGCTCTGCGTCATGGCGCGCGTGAAGAGATCCTGCAGCGTCGTATGATAGCCCTCACCCTTCACCAACGCGGCGATGGGCTGATGAAACAGCGTCAGATCCTGCGGGCGAATGGTGACGGGCGTCTGCAACGTCACCTTGCCGCGATCGATCGCGTCGAACATCGCCATTGCCACCCAGAGCTTGGAGACACTCTGCTGCGGAAAGAGCTTGTCGCCGTTCCAGGCGACGGTCCAGCCCTGCTCCACCGAGCGCACGGCAATGCCGACTTCCCCGTCGAACTTCTTGCCCAAGTCCTCAATGAGCGCCGCCAGCGCAGGCGGGGGAGCTTCGGCGGGCGCCGGCGCCATGGGCGGCGGTGTGAAAGCGGGCATCGACACCGTCTGGGTGCCGGCCTGACTTGCCGGACGGGCCTGCGCGGGTGTTGCCGCCTCCAGTCCCGATGGACGAAGCATGGGCAGCGCCAGTGCGCCAGCCAGACACAGGAACGCAGCGCCCCCGGCCAAAAGACGGCGGCGGCCCCGACGGGCTGCGGGTGCCTTACGGCGTAAAGTGAAAGCGACCCTGTCCATGACCTCTTGTTCTGGACAACAGAAGGTTAACAGCGGGAAAATGCAAGCAAGGCTGATGCGATACCCGGGCTCGACCATGCGACGAACCGAGTCCTAGACCGGTAAAGCATGGGAACTCCCGGAAAATAGGCACCCATTGACGAGAATCAATGCCCAGCCCCGTCCGGCCTTTAAAGTGGGATTCGGCGATGTGGTTTGCGACCCCCTCGCTGGAAGCGGCCCATCCGTTTCCCTCCTTATCAACCTCCCTTGATGGGGCGCTCCTTTGAGGGGCGCCCTTTTTGCGTCAGGGCACCAGGATGGTGTCCTGGGCCTCGGGCAGCATCTCGGGATAATCGAGCGTGTAATGCAGCCCCCGGCTCTCCTTGCGGCGCAGCGCCGAGCGGATGATGAGGCGTGCCACCTCCAACAGGTTGCGCAGCTCGATGAGGTCGCTCGTCACGCGAAAGTTGCCGTAATAGTCATCGACTTCCTGCGCGAGCAGATCGGCGCGGTGCTGCGCGCGCTCCAGTCGCTTGGTGGTGCGCACGATGCCCACATAGTCCCACATGAACCGGCGGATTTCCTTCCAGTTGTGGGTGACGATCACTTCCTCGTCGCTGTCGGTGACGCGGCTTTCGTCCCACGGGCGGATAGCGGGCGGCGTCGGCAATTCGCCCCAGTGCGCGCGGATATGATTTGCGGCGGCCTCGCCGAAGACGAAGCATTCCAGCAGCGAATTGGAGGCGAGGCGGTTGGCGCCGTGGAGGCCGGACTGCGTCACTTCGCCCGCCGCATAGAGGCCTGGGAGATCGGTGCGGCCATCGAGGTCGATGACCACGCCGCCACAGGTATAATGCTGCGCGGGCACCACCGGAATCGGCGCCTTGGTGATGTCGATACCCAGCGTCCGCAAGCGTGCATAGATGGTCGGGAAATGCTCCTTGATGAAATCCGGCGGCTTGTGGCTGATGTCGAGATGGACGTAGTCGAGGCCCAGCCGCTTGATCTCATGATCGATGGCACGGGCCACCACGTCGCGCGGCGCCAGCTCGCCGCGTGAGTCGAAGCCATCCATGAAGCGTGTGCCGCCGCCGGGCACACCGGGGGGGAGCTTCAATTCCCCGCCTTCGCCCCGCATCGCCTCGGTGATGAGGAAGTTCTTGACCTCCAGATTGTAGAGGCAGGTCGGGTGGAACTGCATCATCTCCATATTGGAGACGCGGCACCCGGCGCGCCAGGCCATGGCAATGCCGTCGCCGGTCGCGCCCCGCGGCGCCGTCGAAAAGAGGTAGGTGCGCCCCGCGCCGCCGCTCGCCAGGATAGTCGCGGGCGCCACGAATGCCTCCACGCGCCCTGCCTTCTCGTTGAGCGCATAGACGCCCCAGACATGGCCATCACCCGAATACTGCTCGCCATGCCGCGAGGTGATGAGATCGATGGCGACCATATGATCGACCAGCGTGATGTTGGGGTTGGCCTGCGCGGCCGCGAGCAGCGCCACCTGCACCGCATGGCCGGTCGCGTCGTCCACATGCACGATGCGGCGGTGCGAATGGCCGCCCTCGCGCGTCAGATGCCAGCGCTCGCCAAAGCCCTCGCCGGCATTGAAGGGCACACCCAGCGCCGCCAGCCGCTCGATGGCGGCGGGCGCCTCGGAGACGACGAACTCCACGGTCGCGCGGTTGTTGAGCCCGGCGCCCGCCACCATCGTATCCTCGACATGATTGGCGAAGCTGTCCCCCGCGTCGAGTACGGCCGCAATGCCGCCCTGCGCCCAGTTGGTGGAGCCACTGTCCAGCGCGCCCTTGGCCAGCACCAGCACTTTGCGGTCCTGCGCCAGATTGATCGCGGCGGTCAGTCCCGCCGCGCCGGAGCCGATGATGATAACGTCGTGGGAAGTGGAAATGGTCATGGCCGCGCCGTTCAATGGATATGCGCCGCCCAGGGGCCCTGCACGGCTCATCGACGACTCCACGCCTTATCAGCACGATCCAGCCCGGAATGGAAGCGCGAGCGGGGTCCTACTCTTCGAGCGACAGCGCGTGTTCCAGCACCGGCGTCATCTTGGCGACCTCGTCCCGGACGGTGGCCTTCAGCGGATGGGCGGCCGGCGGGTCACTCGCCTCGAACATGGCAGGGATCGGTAATTCACCGACCTTGACGATTCCCCACCCTGTGGGGACTTCGTCCACACCGCGGAACCCGCGCGGAGAAATGCTCTCATTGCTCTTCTCCGCTAGACCCGCCAGGCTCCTCCAACGTAAGCCGTCGATCCAGCACGATCTCCGCCTGCGCCACATTGTCGCGGACCGTGGCGCGGACCACATAAGCGCCGGCGCGATCCGTGGCTTCGAACTGGAGATGGGCTGACGTCGCGGCCATCATCACCGCACCCTTGTGCGGCGTGCCGGTCCAGAGGGGGCAATTCTGGCTGATTATCTTCGTCGCGCCGTCCGGCCCGAGCAGCGCATAATCGACCGTCACATTGCAGCGCCCGTCCGCTCCCGCCTTGCAATTGGCAAGGGTCACGGTGGCGAGAAAAGGTGCGTCACGCAGTTGATCGGGCCGGTTTTCCGCCTCGCGCAGAAAGTACCCGCCGTTAAA
>DASRXY010000018.1:0-19515 GCA_035654035.1 Sphingobium sp.
GTGTTGCCCGCGCATGTCGCGGCCAATGCCGTGCATATGATCGAACGCGCCCCGCCAGACCGCTCGCGTTTCCTCACGAGCCCCATGCCCGGGCGGCTTGTGGTTCTGCATGTGGGCCTGGGTGACCGTGTGGAAGCCGGCCAGCCGCTCGCCGTGGTTGAGGCGATGAAGATGGAGAATATCCTGCGCGCCGTCCGCGCCGGCACCGTGGCCCGTGTTGCGGCGGCGGCGGGAGAGACGCTGGTGCTGGATCAGCTCATTCTGGAGCTGGAATAAGGCTGGCGAGGCCGGTTGCTTGGGCCGCCAATGATGTCGGAATCCGTGCTGGCGATGCCGTTGAGGCCCCGATGCCGCCTGTTGCGCGGCTGATCGATCATGATCCGGCCGCATGCTCAATCTGTCCTTGGGCTCCTGCCTGCGCAGGAACACTGTTTGCTGTGACGATGCAGACGTCCTATCGGATGCCAATGCCTTCCCACTAGCGGTGCTCCTGCGTAGGCAGGAGCCCAGGGCCCAGCCGAACAACTTAGCCGGCCCGGGCGCACGCGGAGTAAGGTGATTGTGATCGACCAGGTCGCGCACGCGGGGCGGGGCGCTGGGCAGCTACGACCCGCACCCGCAACCCCGCTCACACGCCCTCAATCGTCGGGCGCCACCACGTTGCGGGACTTGAACAGCCACTGCCCGTCCACGCGCACGATCTCGTCCATGCCGTTGCCGGCGGCCAAAATGCGCGTGGGGTCGCCTTCCTTGGCGGGCTTGCCGATGGTCATCCAGTAATAATGATAGATCGCCGTGTCCCTGTCCTTGAACTCGATCCAGTGATTGGTCTCCATGTGGAGCAGGCCCGGCGGCGTGGGGGCGGGGGTGCCGGCGGGCGCATCGGCCCGCGGTTTGCGGAAGGCATCGATCATGTTGTAGAGGGCCTCGCGCCCCTTCACCTGCCCGAAAGAACCGTCGGGCGTATAAACCGCAACATAGGCCTCGGGGTCGAAGCGGTCGAGCGCGCGGGCGTAGCGCCAGGCGAGATGCTCGATCTCGTCGCGGTCGCGCGCTTCGCGGATGACGTCGGCATCGCTTTTGGGCGCAGCCGTGGCGGGGATGGGCGCCAGCATGGCGAGCGCCAGCGCGATGGCCGCAGGTTTGCGGAAATGGGGCATGTCTCTCCTCCTGTTCGGGACGGGTCTTGGCGGTGCGGTTGCAGCCGCGCCCGGCGTCCTCTCCCGCTGTTCTAGAATCGGGGGCGGCTGAACGAAAGGATGATCTTGCGGGCTGGTCAGAGCGGCCTTCCCGGTGCCGCCGATACGAGTCGGTCTTCACTTCTTCGTTCACAAGGGGCCTGCGGTTGCGTACAGCGCTCGCGCGATCAGCGAGACATCGCAAGGGGGACTCATGGCAGGCACGCAGGCGGCAACGAACGCATCGGCCAAGACGCAATCCATTCCCATGGTCATCAGCGCCTCGGCGCTCGGCACCATCTTCGAATGGTATGATTTCTTCATCTACGGCACACTTGCCACCGCCGGCATCATCGGCCGCAATTTCTTCCCCGCCGGCAGCGAGACGCTTCAGACCCTGCTCACCTGGGCCGGCTTCGCGATCGGCTTCGGGTTCCGGCCGCTCGGCGCCATTGTCTTTGGCTATCTCGGTGACCGGCTGGGCCGCAAATATACTTTCCTCATCACCATCCTGCTGATGGGTATCGCCACGGCGGGCGTGGGGCTGGTGCCTTCAGCCGCCACCATCGGCCTCGCCGCGCCGGTCATCATCATCCTGCTGCGCATCTGCCAGGGGCTGGCGCTGGGGGGCGAATATGGCGGCGCGGCCATTTATGTGGCCGAGCATGCGCCGGAGGGGCGCTCCGGCTTCTACACGAGTTTCATCCAGGCCTCGGTGGCAGGTGGCTTCATCCTGAGCCTGCTGGTCGTGCTCGGCTGCAAGGCGTCGATGAGCGTGGAGACATGGGAAGCATGGGGCTGGCGCATCCCCTTCCTGCTCTCCATCATCCTGCTTGCCGTCTCCGTCTATATGCGCGCGCGCCTGAGTGAGAGCCCGGTTTTCCAGGAGATGAAGGCGAGCGGCAAGATGAGCCGCAATCCCTTCGTCGAGAGCTTCACCTATCCGGGCAATCCGCGCCGTCTGTTCGTCGCGCTGTTCGGCGTGGCGGGTGGTCTCACCGTGATCTGGTATACCGCCAATTTCCAGGTGCTCTCCTTCCTGCAAGGGCCGATGAAAGTCTCCGGCACCGCCGCGCAGGTCACGGTGGCACTGGGCGCGGCACTCGGCGCGGGCTGGTTCATTCTCTTCGGCTATCTCTCGGACCGCTGGGGCCGGCGGCGCATCATCGCCATCGGCTATGCGCTGACTCTGGCCCTGCTGCTGCCGCTTTTCTGGTTGATCGGCAGCCAAGCCAATCCGGGCCTCAGCCGGGCCGCCGAGCGGGCGCCCATCGTCGTCACCGGGCCGGATTGCAGCTACAATCCCTTCGCCAGCGGCCAAGCGACCCGCTGCGCGCAGGTGCTCGATCATCTGGCGGCCACGGGGCTGCATTACAGTCTTCACAACGCGCCGGTGCTCTCCGTGACCATTGGCAATGTGCCAGCCGACACGGCGGACAATGATGCGCTCGATGCCGCGCTGGCGGCCGCCGGATACAATCTTGCGCCGCAAACGCCGCCTCTTGCCAACCTTGCCATCATCTTCGGCGCCGTGCTGATGCTCAGTTTTCTGGCCGGAATGACGTTCGGTCCGGTCGCGGCACTGCTCAGCGAAATGTTCCCGCCGGCCGTTCGCTATTCGTCAATGTCTATTCCTTATCATATCGGCACTGGCTATCTTGGCGGGTTCCTGCCGTTCATCGCCAGCTACATGATTGCCAAGTCGGGAAACCCCTATGCTGGTCTCTGGTATACCATCGCCGTCGTCGCCTTTGCGCTCGTGGTCATCCTCTGGGGAGAGGGACGGCGATGGACAAATGACCTCGACGAGCGCAGCACCGGCCAGTAACGATACGGCGATGACCGACCTTCCCCCCGCGCCGCTGGCGCTTCATCTGGACAGCGACGCGCTCAAGGCGAACTGGTTGTGGCTGGCGGGCAAGAGCGGCGCGGCCGCCTGTGGCGCAGCGATCAAGGCGAATGCCTATGGGCTGGGCGCTGTGGCGGTGCTGAAGCATCTGAAGGCGGCGGGCTGCCGTGATTTTTTCGTGGCGACCTGGGCCGAAGCGGCCGAGTTGATGCCACATCTGGAGGGCGCCGCGCTCTCCGTGCTCCATGGCGTGCGCGAGGAGGATATGGCGCTCGCACTTGGCTCGCCCGCGCGGCCGGTGCTCAATTCGCCCGCGCAGATCGCGCGCTGGAAGGCGGCGGGGGGCGGGGCGTGCGACGTGATGCTCGATACCGGCATGAACCGCCTCGGTCTCGATGCCAATGACGTGAAGGCCGATCTTTTTGAGGGTCTCGAGGTAGAGACCTGCATGAGCCATCTCGCTTGCGCCGACGAGCCCGATCACCAGCTCAACCTGGTGCAGCCCATGATCCTGCGTCAGCTCAGCCGCCGTGTCGGCGCCCGACGCCTGAGCCTCGCCAACAGCGCCGGCATCCTGGCGGGCGAAGCGTTCGCCTTTGATCTGACGCGGCCGGGCATCTCGCTCTATGGCGGCATCCAGCATCCGGACGGCACCGGCCATATTCGCCAGGTGGTGACGCCGCGTGCGCAGATCCTCCAGCGGCGCGTTGTACGGGGTGGGGAATCGGTGGGCTATGGCGCGACCTATGTCGCCGATCGCCAACGGGAGGCTGCCGTCATCAACATCGGCTATGCGGACGGCTATTATCGCTGCTTCTCCGGCATGGGCGCCGCCAAGATCGGTGACCTGCTGCTGCCAGTGATGGGCCGGGTGTCCATGGACCTCGTGACCATCGATGTGGATGGCGCGCCAGAGCTGCGCGAGGGGGACTGGGTCGATATGGATTTCGACCTGCCGATGAACGCAGCTTTCTCCGGCATGTCGCAATATGAGCTTCTGACCGGCCTCGGCCGGCGCTTCGACCGCATCTGGAGCTGAACGGCGGGTCTGCCGCCGCGCTTGGAGGAAAACCTCATGTGCCGGCGCTGAACCGGCTTGATGGACTATTCGTGCGGGCGGCAGGCCAGCTCGGCGCAGCCCTGATTGCTGCCCGCTGGAGCACGCGCATCGGATCGGCGTCGCCTGCTACACCGCCGAGGTTGCCATGCTCGGCGCGTTCGCATTGCGGACCACATCGCGCAGCGCCCGCACGATCTGGAGCACGGTGGCGGGCTTGTGGACCGTCGTATGCGTGGCGAATTCGCTGCTATAGTCCAGGTCCTCATAGCCGGTGCAGAAGATGAACGGGACGCCGAGGCGCCGCAGAGAACGCGCTAGCGGGAAGACCGGTGCACCGCCCAGATCGACATCCAGAATCGCAGCATCGGGCCGGGCCTTGCCGTCGAGTAGCCGATTGGCGTCCTCGACCGAGCCGGCCACGCCGAGAATCGACCAGCCATGATCCTTGAGCGCATGGGAGAGCTGCATGGCGAGCAGTGGTTCGTCCTCCACGATGAGCAGCGTGCCGCTCGGGTCAGCCGTTGTGTCATCGGCCGGAGGCGCGGGCTCTGCTGCGCTTGTCATCCGGCTCTCGGCTGGGGCCGCCTTGGGGCGAGCCTGCTGCCGGTTCCTGAGTACGGTGTCCGGCAGGCGGATGGTCAGTTCATGGCCTTCTTTCGGCCAGCGCGAATCGAGGGATCCACTGAGTTGGTTCTCGACGATCTGGCGGACGAGCGTGCTGCCGAAGCCAAACTCCCTAGGCGGCGTTACCGCGGGTCCGCCCCTCTCGCGCCAGTGCAGAACAACATGGCCGGAGGGGAGATGCTCCCATTCCAGCGTGATCCGCCCTTCCGGCGCGGAGAGTGCGCCATATTTAACGGCATTGGTCGCCAGTTCGTGGAACAGCATCGCGAGCGGTTGCACTGCGCGTGAGGATAGGTCGAGATCGGGCCCGGTGCAGCAGAAGCGCGCCGGATCGGCATGGGCTTCCAGTTCGTCGCGTACGACCCGGTGCAACGCGGCGCCTTTCCAGCGCTGCTGGGCCAGAAGCCCGTGCGCGCGCGACATGGCAGCGATCCGGCCCATCAGCGAGTTCACATAGGCCTCGCGCGTAGGGGCGCGCGTCAGCGAGATGAGCGAGGAGACGATCGCGAGGATGTTTTTGGCGCGGTGATCCACTTCGCGCGCGAGCAGGGTCTGCGCTTTCATGCCGGCCTGCCGCTCGGTGATGTCGCGCATAATGACGGTGGAGAGCCGCTCGCTGCCGGCCAACGCCTGTGAGATCGAAGCCTCCACGGGGAATTCCTCCCCGTCCGCCCGCAGGGCGCTTACCGCGCCGAGCGCCCCCATCCGCCGGCTGGTTTCGCCGGTATCGCCGAAGCGGCGGATATGCTCGTCATGATCGGTTCGGAAGCGGTGGGGAATGAAGCGCTCCAGCGGCGAGCCCAGCGCCTCGGCGGCGGAGATGCGGAACATGCGCTCGGCAGCGGGATTGAAGCAAATGATGCGATGCTGGTCGTCGATGGTGATGATGGCGTCCATGGCGGACGCGACGATGGCCTGCAACCGCTCGTGGCTATGCGCAAGCGGGACTGCGTTGTCGAAACAATCCGACATCATGGATGGATAGCCTCCTGACAGCTAAAGGTCTAAATCCCACCCGGAATGGAGGTATATACTGCCTTTTACACGCCGCCGCAAATGATTGCGGACAGCCAGAAGTCGTTTTGTAGGCCGTCAAAGACGATCCGTAGGTTGATCTTGCGCTATCAGAATCAATCAACGGGCTGCGCCGGCTGGAAAACCCGTTCGATTGCACCGCGATTCGCGCAAGGCAGCGATTTTCCTACCTTGCGCCGCTTCTGTCGGATGAGCGTTGTCTCAGTGCTCTCCGGCCGCAAATTTGAGCTTGATCTATGTTCACGGAGGCTGCCCAGTCCTAGCCCCCAACGAAATATTCCAGGATGGCTCTTCCGCCATCCGGCCGTCCCGAGATTCACTTGCCATTCCCGCGAAAGCTGGAATCCAGCGCCCAGCGTGGATCACTTGTCGCGCACGAACGTCCCTCTCTTTCGCGAGAATGACAGGATTATCAGTCGCTTTTCAGCCGAGGCGGGCGCTGCTCCCGTCAGCGTTCGATGCACATGGCGATGCCCATGCCGCCGCCAATGCACAGCGTCGCGAGACCCTTCTTCGCGTCGCGCCGCCCCATTTCGTGGAGCAGCGTGGTGAGGATGCGTGCGCCCGAGGCGCCGATGGGGTGCCCGATGGCGATAGCGCCGCCATTGACGTTCACCTTGTCCGCGTTCCAGCCCAGTTCCTTGCCGACGGCGAGCGCTTGCGCAGCAAAGGCCTCGTTTGCCTCGATGAGGTCGAGATCATCGACGCTCCAGCCCGCCTTCTCCAGCGCGATGCGGCTGGCGGGGGCGGGGCCGATCCCCATGATCGCGGGATCGACGCCGCAGGTCGCCCAGCTTGCGACGCGGCCGAGGATCGGCGCGCCGCGCTTGGCGGCCTCGTTCGCATCCATCAGCACCAGCGCGGCGGCGCCGTCGTTGATGCCGCTGGCATTGCCCGCCGTCACTGTGCCGTCCTTGCGGAAGGCCGGGCGCAAGGCCGCCATCGCTTCCACCGTCGCGCCAGCGCGGATATATTCGTCGGCATCGACCACGGTATCGCCCTTGCGGCCCTTGACTGTCACCGCCGCAATCTCGCCCGCGAACCGGCCGGCGGCACGGGCGGCTTCAGCCTTGTTCTGGCTGGCTGCGGCGAAGGCGTCCTGTTCCTCGCGCGAGATCTGGTACTTCTCGGCCAGGTTCTCGGCAGTGATACCCATGTGATAGCCGTTGAAGGCATCGGTCAGGCCGTCATGCACCATGGTGTCGACCAGGCTGACCGGGCCCATCTTGGTGCCCGCGCGCAGCATTTGCGCATGGGGGGAGAGCGACATGTTCTCCTGCCCGCCAGCGATCATGATGCGCGCGTCGCCGCCGCGGATCGCCTGGGCGGCGAGAGCCACCGCGCGCAGGCCCGAGCCGCAGACCTGATTGATCGCCATTGCCGTGCGATCGACAGGAATCCCGGCATTGACGGCCGCCTGGCGCACCGGGTTCTGGCCCTGCGCCGCAGTGAGCACCTGGCCGAAGATCACCTCGTTCACCTCGTCCGCCGCGACGCCGGCCTGCTCGAGCGCAGCGAGGATCGCGATGCGGCCCAGCTCATGCGCCGGTGTGGCGGCGAAGCTGCCGAGGAAACTGCCCACCGGCGTGCGCTTGGCGGCGATGATCGCGATGTCCGACATGATGCTCTCTTGTCCCTGTTGCCTGTCATGAACACCGGCCGTGGCCGGAGCCCCGCTGACTTCTAGCCCGACCGGGGCGATTAAGAAACTGTTTCGGGCGCAGCAGCCATTGCGCGGCGTGCATTCGTGCGTTCGCGGGGCGCAGGTGAGGCAGGACTCGCCCGGATTGCGATGACCGGAGGATATTCCCGGACCCTCGCGGGTTCTCTTGAGACAACGCCGATCGAAGGAGAGCCCACATGTCCGACCGGAGCATGCCGCTGGCGCCGATGGAAGGCGTGCCGTGCTGACGCCGCAGGAGCAGCGCACGCAGATGGTTGAACGCCAGATCGCGGCGCGCGGCGTCGCGGATTCGCGCGTGCTGGATGCCATGGGCGAGGTTCCGCGCGAGATATTCGTGCCCGAGGATATGCGCGAATTCGCCTATGAGGATTCGCCCCTTCCCATCGCCGAAGGGCAGACCATCTCCCAGCCCTATATTGTCGGTCTCATGGCGGAGGCCGCCGCGATTCGGCCCGATGACATCGTGCTCGAGATCGGCCTCGGCTCAGGCTATGCTGCCGCCGTCATGAGCCGGCTCGCGCGGCGGGTGCACGCCATAGACCGGCACAAGACGCTCACTGAGCGAGCGCGCGAACGCATGGCGGCGCTGGGCTATGACAATGTGCTTGTGCGCACCGGCGATGGCACGCTGGGCTGGCCTGAGAACGCACCCTTCGACGCCATATTGGTCGCAGCGGGCGGGCCGCATGTGCCGCAAAATCTCTGCCGTCAGCTCGCCATCGGCGGCCGTCTCGTCATGCCCGTGGGTACGCCGGACCAGCAGCGGCTGATCCGCGTCACGCGTCGGACGATGGCGGATTTCGACGAGGAGGATCTGGGCGAAGTGCGCTTCGTGCCGCTCATCGGCGCGCAGGGCTGGGCGCAGGACGAGGGCACGGATGCACTGGTGCGCCGCGCCGAATTGCCGCAGCTCATAGCCGCGGCCGCCGAGCCGCTGCCCGAAATCGACGATCCCGCCTTCGCCGCGCTGTTCGACCGCTTTGCGGATGCGCGCATCGTCTTGCTGGGCGAGGCGAGCCACGGCACATCCGAATTCTACCGCGCCCGCGCGGCCATCACGCGCCGTCTGATCGAGCAACACGGCTTCACCATCGTGGCCGTGGAAGCAGACTGGCCGGACGCCGCGGCGGTCGACCGGCATGTCCGTCACCGGCCGGCACGTTCGGCGCCGGACGGCGTTTTGCAGCGTTTCCCACGCTGGATGTGGCGGAACACCGATGTCGCCGCGTTCCTCGGCTGGCTCTCGGACCATAACCGGGATCTGCCCGAAGAGCAGCGCGCCGGTTTCTACGGGCTCGACCTCTATAATCTCAATGGCTCCATCCGCGCGGTGCTCGATTATCTCGATCGGGTCGATCCTGAGGCCGCCGCTATCGCCCGCGAGCGCTATGGCTGCCTCAAGCCCTGGCAGAAGGACCCTGCGGGTTATGGTCGAATGGCGCTCACCCAAGGATATGCCGCCTGCGAGAAGGCGGTGGTTGCGCAACTGCGCGATCTCTTTTCCCGCTCCCGCGCGCGCGCCAAGCAGGACGGCGACGATTTCCTCGATGTGGCGCAGAATGCGCGGCTCGTCGCGGCTGCCGAGGCCTATTATCGCGTCATGTATTATGGCGCGGCAGACAGCTGGAATCTGCGTGACACCCATATGTTCGATACGCTGGAGCATGTGCTGGTGGCACGCGGACCGAATTCCAAGGCCGTAGTCTGGGCTCATAACAGCCATATCGGCGACGCGCGCTACACGGAGATGGGCGCGATCCGTGGCGAATTGAACATCGGTCAACTCTGCCGCGAACATTATGGCGAGGCCGCGCGGCTCATTGGCCTGGGGACGCATGGCGGCACCGTTGCGGCGGCCAGCGACTGGGACGCGCCGATGGAGATCAAGGCCGTCACGCCCGCGCTTGCCGAGAGCTATGAGGCCCAATGCCACGAAAGCGGCGTGTCCCGCTTCCTGCTGGACCTGCGCGAAGGGCGCCACCCCGAGGTGCGCGAGGCCCTGATGAGCGGACGGATCGAGCGCTTCATCGGGGTGATCTATCGCCCGGAAACCGAGCGGCTGAGCCATTATTCGGGCGCCATTCTGCCCCGGCAGTTCGACGCCTGGCTTTGGTTCGACCAGACCCATGCCATCACGCCGCTGCCGGGATCCCCCGAGCAGCCGGGCGCGGAGGAGACCTATCCCTTCGGCCTGTGATAATGCCGATATTCTGCGCGGGGTGGGGGCAGCTCATAAAGCTATAAGGCATTGATGGGCGAGATGCAGGGCGCCGTCGGTCTCGCGAAAGCGAGGATCCCTCCGATCGCCTCGGACCTCCAGGACTGAGGCGCCTATGAGCTCAGCCCTCAACCCAGCGCAGCAATGTGGAGGCGTCCTCAAATCCCTCATTTGCCCAGCCGCGCGAGCCAGCGGCTCAGCGGCGTCCAGAGCGCCTGTTCCGCGCGCCCGCCGATCATCATGCCGACATGGCCGAGAGCGATGTCGATGCGCTCGTCGGCTGGCGGCGAGGTGACCGCGGGCACGATAGCGTCGCTGGTCGAGGCGATGGCGAGCGTAGGGCAGGCGAGGGCGGCCGGATCGACAGGTGTTCCCCCCACGATCCACGCGCCTCTGCCGGGCTCGTTCGCGCTGTGGCAACGCTCGACGAGGTCGCGCCCGCAGGCAAGGGTGAGTGGCGCGCCTTCATTGGCCCAATCCTCCAGCGTGATGAATCCCTGGTAGGCAGGTGTGCCCTCTTCCATCTCCAGGAAGTCCGCATATTTACGCACGGTCCGCTCGGGTGCGAGCGACCAGAAGCCGGTTTGCAGGATTTCCATGGGGACAAGGCCCAGCGCCTCGCAGCCGGGTCGGCTCTGTGCCCAGACCGCTTCGATTTGTGCGCGGAATGCTGCATCATATTGCGCAAAATTCCAGGGCGCCGCGATGGCGGCAAGACCCGCTGCCGGCTGGCCGAGCGCGGCCATGCGTGCCGCCGCGCCGATCGCCAGCGTGCCACCCAGGCAATAGCCGACCAGCACCGGCGGCCGGCGCAATTGCGCGAGCAATGGCGCCAGCAGCGTCTCGATATGCCCTGCCAGGCCAAGGGTCCGTTCTTCTGGCGCGGGCTCGCCCCAATCGAGCAGATAGGCATCGTGGCCTTCGCGCAGCAAATACCGCAGCAGCGAGCGGCGCGGCGTCAGGTCCAGCACGTCGGGCGGATTGATGAGCGAGGGCACCAGCACCACTGGCGGCCCCTCCGCCTCGCCACCGCGGGCCTCCTGTCGGGTCAACAGCCGCGCGCGGCCGTGGTGCAGAAGTGCTTGGGGTAGCGCTTTTTCTGGGCGCGGTGCCTGCTGGAAACGGCGTAGGCCGGCAAAGGCACGACGGCGCAGGTCCGGGTCGCCTGTTGTTGTCTGCCACAGCATGGCGAGAAACAGCGGCAAAGGCCGAGGGCCATGTTGCGGCGCGGAAATATTTGATGTTATGCTGCAGCTCTCAGCGAGTGGAGCGGCAGGCATGGCACGGTCGAAATCGGGTGGCGAATCGGGAACCATCGTCATCAAGAAATACGCAAATCGGCGTCTCTATGACACGGAAACGTCGAGCTATATCACGCTGGAGCTGCTTTCGCAGATGACACGCGAAGGGCGCGACTTCGTGGTGGTCGATGCCAAGTCCGGCGAGGACATCACCCACAGCGTCCTCACCCAGATCATCATGGAGGAGGAGCAACGCGGCGAGAACCTGCTGCCCGTCAATTTCCTGCGCCAGCTCATTTCGCTTTATGGCGACTCCATGCAGTCTATGGTGCCGCAGTATCTCGAGGCCAGCATGGAGGCCTTCCGCAAGAACCAGCAGCAATTCCAGGAAGCGATGCAGGGCGCCTTCTCCGGTGGCCCCTTCGCCGAGTTGGCCAAGCGCAACATGGAAATGCTGAACGCCGCTGCCAGCGCCTTCAAAGCCCCACCTGCCAAGCCGGCCAAGAGCGAGTCCAGTGCCGACGAAGTGGCCGAACTCAAGGCGCAGCTCGCCGCACTCAACGCCAAGATCGACAAGCTCGGCGGCTGAAGCGCTGTATCCCGCGCATTCTCTCCGATGAGGGAGGAGGTCACGCTGCCACGCCTCGATTTCCAAGCCGTCCCTATTCCTCACGGCCACGCATCGGACTTCCCCTCCGGCGAAGTCGCGGCTAGGGAACCTGCGGTTTGCACGATAACGACAAATCGCTTTCGCCATCATTTTGACCCTATGGAAAAGCCGCTGCCATGAGCACGCCCAACATCAAGCACGCCCTTCCCGTCACGCGCGCGCAGGATTTCGCCGCCTGGTATCAGGCCGTCATCAGCGAAGCAGACCTTGCCGAGGAGAGCGGCGTGCGTGGCTGCATGGTCATCCGCCCGTGGGGCTATGGCATTTGGGAGCGCATCCAGACACTGATGGATGCGCGCATCAAGGCGGCGGGCGTGGAGAACTGCTATTTTCCGCTGTTCATCCCGCTCTCCTATTTTGCCGAGGAAGCCGACCATGTGGAAGGCTTCGCCAAGGAGATGGCGGTCGTCACCCATCACCGCCTGCGCACCGTCGACGGCAAGCTCCAGCCGGACCCGGACTCGAAGCTGGAGGAGCCGCTGGTCGTGCGCCCCACCTCCGAGACGGTGATCGGCAAGGCGATGGCGCGCTGGGTGCAGAGCTGGCGCGACCTGCCGTTGCTCACCAATCAGTGGGCCAATGTCGTGCGTTGGGAAATGCGCACGCGCATGTTCCTGCGCACCAGCGAATTCCTCTGGCAGGAGGGCCACACCGCCCATGCCGATGAAGCCGACGCGCGGACCGAGACCATGCGCGCGCTTGAGATGTACCGCGATTTTTCCGAGACGCAGCTCGCCATGCCCGTCATCGCCGGTGAGAAGCCGGAGAATGAGCGCTTCCCCGGCGCCGTCGCGACCTATTCCATCGAAGCGATGATGCAGGATGGCAAGGCGCTCCAGGCCGGCACATCGCACTATCTGGGCACGGGGTTCGCGCAGGCCGCTGGCATCCAGTACCAGAATCAGGAGGGGTGCCAGACACTCTGCCACACCACGAGTTGGGGCGTCTCCACTCGCCTGATCGGCGGCGTCATCATGGTCCACGGCGATGACGATGGGCTGCGCTGCCCGCCGGCCATCGCTCCGCACCAGATCGTCATCGTGCCCATGCTGCGCGACACGCCGGAAGACGCCGCCGTCCTCGCTTATTGCGAGACGCTGGCAACCGAGCTGGGTGCGCTGGATGCCCTGCGCGAGCCGGTGCGCGTGCTGCTCGACAGGAAGCCCATCAAGGCCGCCACCAAGCGCTGGGGCTGGGTCAAGAAGGGCGCACCGATCATCGTCGAGGTTGGCGGGCGGGATGTGGCAGGCGGCAATGTCTCCGTCCTGCGCCGCGACAGGCTCTATAACGAGGCCGGTAAGACCGCGAGCATGATCCTGCCGCGCGCGGACTTTGTGGCTGGCGCCGCGGAGATGCTGCGCGACATCCAGGCCTCGCTCTACGAGGATGCCAAGATACGGCTCGACGCGAATATCCGCGACGGTGCCGCCGATCTTGTCGCGCTCGCCGCCGCTTTCCGGGGCGACAAGCCCGGCTGGGTGCTGGTCGAATGGAGCCGCCCGACCGGCGTCGCGCTCGACAAGGTGGTCGAGTGGCTCAAGGGCGAGAAGCTGACCCTGCGCAACGTGCCGCTCAACGCCGCGCCGGCGGAGGGCAACTGCATCTTTACCGGCGCAAGGGCCGTGGAGCGCGTGCTGGTGGGGCGGAGCTACTGAGGTTTCCCGCGCTCCTGCGCAGGCGGGAGCTCAAAGCTTAGCCGCGCCGCATAGCTGCAATTTACGTAGGAGCTCGGAACAGGTTGAACTGAGCGCATGTTCGTCGCCCCCCAGCATACCCGGGGAGCAGCTGGGGGTGAGATCCCAGCTTTCGCTGGGATGACGCGGGGAGCTGGAGCGACGGCAGTTGACGGTAAGACGGGGCTCTTGGCCAACTGAATTGCTGCCAGACCGGCGGAGGGACGCACTACCGGGCTGACGGAAGCATGGACTACACGCGCTGCCCCTAAGTCTCCAGTAGCCGCGGCATCAATTCCACGAAATTGCAGGGGCGGAAGCGGCTGTCGAGCTGGTGAACCAGGATTTCGTCCCAGCCGTCCTTCACCGCACCAGTCGAGCCGGGCAGGGCAAAGATATAGGTGCCGCGCGCCACGCATGCGCAGGCCCGTGACTGGATGGTCGACGTGCCGATCTTGCTAAAGCTGATCCAGCGGAACAGCTCGCCGAAACCGGGAATCGGCTTGTCCTGCACCTGCTCCAGCGCCTCGGGCGTTACGTCGCGCCCCGTCACGCCCGTGCCGCCGGTGGTGAGCACCACGTCGATCTGCGGGTCTTCGATCCAGCCGTGCAGATGCGAGACGATGGTTTCCCGGCTGTCCTTACAGAGCGTGCGTGCCTTGAGCACATGGCCGGCGGCCGCAATCCGCTCGGCCAGCGCATCGCCCGAGCGATCCTCGGCAAGGCTGCGCGTATCGGAGACGGTCAGCAGCGCGATGTTGACCGGCTTGAAGGGGAGGGCCTCGTCAATCGGCACGGGCGACCTGCCCGCCGGGCAGTACGCGCACTGCCACTGTCTTCTTGCCATCCGGGAAGCGTGTCCACAGGCCCTGCGCCATGGCAGTGAGCACCGGTGAGTGGCCCTGCTGCGCCATCTGGTAGATGAAATAGTTGCGCAGCACGGCATTCAGATAGGCGCGCGTCTCATAATAAGGCACGGACTCGATGAAGAGCAGCGGATCACCCTCGTCGCGCACCTGCGCGTTCCAGCGGTCGACAGGCGTCGGCCCGGCATTATAGGCGGCCACCACCTTGAGGAGCATGCCGCCGGTGGCAGGCATGGAAGCGAGCTTCTTCATATACATCTGGCCGAGCGCCAGATTGTAGGCGGGGTCGTAGAGCTGATCCACAGAGAAGCTCAAGCCGGCCTGCGCAGCCAGCTCCCGGCCCGTGCCCGGTACCACCTGCAAAAGGCCACGCGCGTCGGCCGGGCTGCGTGCATCGGTCTGGAAGCGGGTTTCCTGGAGGGCGTGGGCAAAGACCAGCGCCTTGTCCACCTGCCAGCCATTCGCCGGCGTCCAGTTGGGCGCAGGAAAGCGGGCGTAGGCGCCCGCCTTGCGGCCATTGGCCGAGCGCTGAGCCAGCCAGAGCTGCGTGGTCGGCAGGGAAAGCTCACTCGCCAGATGGACGAGCGCGGCATAGTTGATGTCGCCGGTCAGCTCCGCTTCGCGGCGCAGCGCCTGCTCGGCATCGGCAATGCGGCCGAGACTGGACATGATGACGGCATTGCGGGCGTTGGGCAGCGTCTTGAGTTGCGCCCAGTCGGCCGGCGTGACCGAATCGCGCAGCGCGGCTTGTTGAGGCAGGCCGAGAAGTTCGCCCGCCAACAGGCCATAGAAGCTCTCGTTCTCGCGCGCGGCGGCCTGGAGCAGTGCCGTGACTCGCTCGGGCTGCCGGTCGGCCATTGCCGCGCGTGCGGCCCAGAAATAGCCGCCGCTGCGCATGTCGCCATCACGGGCTTCGCTGGCCGCCTTGTAGAAGGCCTGCGCCGCCGCGTTCCAGTCGTGCTCGCGCCAGGCCGAGAGGCCCACGGTCCACCAGGCCGTAGCGAGATAGTCGCCCGAGCCGCCCTGGGTCGCGCGCATGGCAACGCGGCGGGCATTCCGCGTGTCGCTCATGATATAATAGGACCAGCCGATGCGCTGCAGCAGCTCGGTGCGTCCATCGGCCGTCAGCGTCCCTTCCGCGCCCGCCAGCAGTGCTTCTGCGCCTGCGGGATCGTCCGCGACGACGCGCGCCTTCACCTGATCGCGCAGCGCGTCGGCGGCGGGATCATCCTTGACCCCACCCAGCGTCCGGCGCTGCGGCGAGCCGCCCATCCACACCAGCTTGCGCGTCTCCGGCTGGCCGGGGAGTACCTGCGCGCCGCGCTTGGCGGCGAGGCGGCCGAGCTGGTCGGTCTGCGGCAGATAAGGCGCCTTGTTGAGCAGTTCCAGCAGGTCGAACAGTGCGACGCGTGGTGAATCCTTGGCGAGATAGAGGCGCGCGAGCAGATAGGGCCGCATGCTGTCGCTCTCGTCTAGCGCGGAGATGGCGCTGCGGGCTTCATCCCATTTCTTGTCGTCGAGCTGGGCGAAGATGGTGCGATAGCGCGCGGCGGCATCGGCATCGAGCGTGGCGATGGCCGCGGCACTGAGCGGCGCGGCCCCGGTCGCGGCCTGCGCATCGGCGTGTGGGGCAGTGAGCGCCAGCGCCGCCGTCATCAACGGCGCTATAAGGAGGCGGGTCTTGGTCATGCGGTCATCGTTCCATGGAGCAGGCGCAGGGCCTGCCAGCTTGCCGCCTTGGCCATGGGCCGGCGCATCAGCAGTTCCGGTCCGGCGATGGCGGCGGCGGGCACCGTGCCGCCGGCGTGGTGAATCTCCGGTAAGCCCGCGCCCCGCGTGCCGCCATGCGCCGCAAGCAGAGCACGGCTCGTCCGGTCGCCCAGGACGAGCGCGGCCCGAGGGCGGGCCAAGGCGAGATACTGGCGCATCCGCTCGGTGAGCGCCGTGAAGCTCTCGTCATCGATGACGCCGCCCGGCGGACGGCGGGTGCAGAGCGAGGCGAACCCAACATCGTCCATCCCGATGCCGATGGCGCTGAGCATGGCCGCGACCAGCCGCGCACTCCCGCCGGCATAGGGCAGGGCGGTGCCGTCATCAGCAGGCATCACGCCATCCTCAGGCATGTCGCACAGCACCAACAGCGGCATGGAGACACGTGCGGGCGGCAGGAAAAATGGGCCGAGCCAAGCGGCTTCGGGTTGGGCTGAGTCGTTCGCCAGCCAATCGCGGAAGGCCGCCGGATCGGCCGGCATGGCCTGTACGCCGGCAGGAGGCGGGGGCGCAGGAGTGGCCGGCTGGACCTGCACGTTGACCTGCGTCGGCGGAGCGGCCACTTCGAAAGGTGGCGGCGCAGCGTCGTTTGCGGGCACCGGCTCGCGCGAGAGCCAGGGGCGCGGCGACGGCGCGACGGCGCTGTGCAGCCCGGCGTCGCGCCACCAGAGCGCATAGGCCTCCGCCACGTCCTGCACTGACCATGATCTTGCTTGTGTTCCCCGCATCGGCGCACAAAGGGTCAGAGGTTGACGGCGGTGTCAACCTTGTCGCATCGCGCGGAACCGTCAGTCGGTGCATAGTTGCGGCGACTGGACGACCACCGCAGCGAGAAGGAGCCAGCAAGTGAGCGAGCGGGAGTCCATGCCTTATGACGTGGTGATCGTGGGCGGCGGGCCGGCGGGCCTGGCGGCCGCGATCCGCCTGAAACAGCGCGCTGCCGATGGGGGGCGGGAGCTGTCCGTCTGCATTCTGGAAAAGGGGTCGGAGATCGGGGCGCACATTCTCTCCGGCGCCGTCATCGATCCGATCGCGCTCGACGAGTTGCTGCCGGACTGGCGCGAGAGCGGCTGCCCGCTGGCACAGGTTCCCGTCACTGAGAACCACCATTGGTTCCTCACCACGCACGGCAAAAAGGCCATGTCTCATGCGCTCCTGCCTCCCTTCATGCGCAACCGGGGCTGCTACACCGGCTCGCTCGGCGCGCTGTGCCGCTGGTTGGCGGAGCGGGCAGAGGCGCTGGGCGTGGAGATCTTCCCCGGCTTCCCTGCTGCCGAAATCCTCTACAATGACGATGGATCGGTGCGCGGCGTCGCCACAGGTGAGATGGGTGTGGCGCGCGATGGCATGCATAAGGCGGACTATCAGCCGGGGCTGGAGCTGCACGCGCGCTATACGCTGTTCGCCGAGGGTGCGCGGGGGCATCTCACCAAGCAGGTCGTCGCCCGCTTCGATCTGGCCAAGGGCCGCGATCCGCAGACTTATGGCCTGGGCCTCAAGGAGCTGTGGGACATCGATCCGGCCCGGCATGTCCCAGGCCGCGTGATCCACACCCAAGGCTGGCCGCTCACCGATGCCTATGGGGGCGGCTTCCTCTATCATCAGGCCGGTGGGCAGGTGGCGCTCGGCTTTGTGGTGGGGCTAGGCTATCGCAATCCCTATCTCTCGCCTTTCGAGGAGTTCCAGCGCTGGAAGCACCACCCGGAGATTCGCGCCGTTCTCGAGGGTGGCAAGCGCGTATCCTATGGCGCACGCGTCATTAACGAAGGCGGCTGGCAGGCTGTGCCCCGGCTGGTGATGCCGGGCGCGGCGCTGATCGGTTGTTCGGCCGGCTTCGTCAACGTGCCGCGCATCAAGGGCACCCATACCGCGATGAAATCCGCCATGCTCGCGGCCGAGGCGGCGTTCGATGCGGTGGCGGCGGAACGCGGCGGCGATGAGCTGACGGCCTATCCGGCCGCGCTGGAGAAGAGCTGGGTCGCCAGAGAATTGAAGCGCGTACGCAATGCCGGGCCCGCTCTCGCCCGGTTCGGCAATCTCGGCGGCACATTGGTGGCGGGCGTGGACTTGTGGATGCGCTATCTGGGGATCGGCCTGCCGTTCACGCTGCACAACAAGGCCGATCACACCACCTTGTGGCCGCGCGAGGACTGCGATCCCATCGCCTATCCCAAGCCTGATGGCGTGCTGAGCTTCGATCGGCTCTCTTCGGTCTTCCTCTCCGGCACCAATCATGAGGAAGATCAGCCCTGCCACTTGCAGCTCAAGGATCCGGACGTGCCCATCGCCTATAATCTGCCGGTCTATGACGAGCCCGCGCAGCGCTATTGCCCGGCGGGGGTCTATGAAGTGCTGACAGACGACAGAGGCAAGCACCGCTTCCAGATCAACGCGCAGAACTGCGTCCACTGCAAGACCTGCGACATCAAGGACCCGACGCAGAACATCAATTGGGTGACGCCCGAGGGTGGCGGCGGACCGACCTACCCGAACATGTAAGGGCGAGGGCGCGCTCCGGCAGAGAACGAAGGGCGGTCGGGTACGCTCAGATTTTGTTTACCATGGACTGGTAGAAGGAGGCCGGACGGATCGATGTTCGGCCCTGCCTGCGGTGGCGCGTGTTCCCGGTGATGCCCGAGCGGCGCGCCACTCGGTGGATGTGGCTCCCGCACAGGCCGGCTAGGCAGGTCGATTCGTCCATGCAGGAGCAGAACGTCATGTCGGCGTCACACATGTCCTCGGAGGGCCTGGGCCTGAAGCTCGCGCGCTGGGGACGGACTTTTCTTTCCAATGATGAGCGCGCCCTCCCGGTCGAGCCAGTGGAACCGGCGTCGGCGCCGCGTGAGAGCGGCAGCGCGCCGCTACGCCGTGAAACCGAACGCCGCCGGGCGCTCTTCGACGAGATCGGCGAATTTCTCTTCGCGCACGATCTCGATATCACGCCGCTCAATTTCGGCCTGGCGCTGGATTATCTGACCGGCAACGACCTCGCCATCGAGAAGGCGGTGCGCGCGATCCTCGCCGATCGCGGACGGCTGACCAACGGTATGGCTGAACAGCTCATCGTTGCCCAGCGATCCGATGAGCTTTCGCCCGACCAACTCGGCGAAATGCTGGGCAAGGTGGAAGAGACGCTCGATTCGCTGACCGGCCTCACCGATCAGTCGCGCGCCTCGGCCAGCGATTTCGGCGATGCGCTGCAACGGCAGGCAGCGGAACTGCGCGCGGATTCGTCCAGCGCGGCCGACACGATCAGCAGCCTCATAACGCTCACACGCTCCATGGTGGAGAAGACTCGCGAGGTCGAGGCCCGGATGCGTGAGGGCCAGCAGCAGACCCGTCTGCTCCAGAAAAATCTGGAGACGGCCCGCCGCGCGGCCGAGCAGGATCACCTGACCGGCCTGCCCAATCGCCGCGCCTTCGAGGCGACGCTGCGCGAGGAAAGCCGCGCGGCCCGCAACGCCGGCGAGGCACTGAGCGTGGCCTTCTGCGACATTGACCACTTCAAGAACGTCAACGACACCCATGGCCACGATGCTGGTGACCGGGTGCTCAAGTTCGTGGCCGGTCTGCTCGCCAAAATTTCCGACGACAAGTGCCACGTTGCCCGTCATGGCGGCGAAGAATTCGTCATGCTGTTCCGCGGC